>CAZJOE010000113.1:0-6405 GCA_964547555.1 uncultured Elusimicrobia bacterium
GCGATGCGACAGGACGGTTGATGACCGAGCGTTGACCAGCGGTGGCGCCGGGAGCAGGCTGCCCGAACAACATCAAACTTTTTCCGACGCGAATTCTTATGCGGAAACGTTGAATAATGAGAGTGAGAAGGCTTAGCGAAACATGAGGAAGCACGCCGTAAATGAGCGCGTCCCAAAATGAGGTTCCCACAATAGATGGGAAAATTCCCAAATAAGCCAGTATCGACATGGCCACACTTGTAAATGCAATTAGGTTGGAAAGAGAATAAGCCAACCAGAATTGGGCCTGCGGGCCGCGTGAATTTTTCTTCGTGAGAATTTCCCAATCGCCGCGCACATTTGGAAAATAAACTCCCTTGGAATGAATCCAAAGATTAACCAGGACAACAACGACACCGGCAATAATAAGTGGAATCCAATGGCTCTTAAAAAAGTTCAGTAGAATTGTGCCCAAAGCCGGTTCTACAACTCCCGCGACTGCAATGGTCAGAGCAAAGGCCTTTTGATTTCCCATAAACCGATTTAAAAATAATCTGACATTTTCAAATACGACCGCCCAAGTGCCGGGACTTCCGCTTGAAACAAGTTCCGGCCATGCGAAACGGCCGTTGTTAATTTTTACCCTCACTTGCGACCCGCGCTTGGTGAGGAATGTTATGGCACTTGCGGTCACAGCCTTGACTTGGGCCCAGCTTTTTGTGAGGCGGGGGGAATTCTGACGAGCGGCAACCTGTTTTGCGTCAACCAACAACCTTGAACCGCCCGCTAATTCCTGAGTCCACCCTTTCGGAGACAGAAATAATTTTTCTCCGGCGAACATATTCTCCAACGGTGTTTTCTCACGGTTAAAGATGCTGAGGTAGGCGGAGCCTTCCGTTTCGGAGATTTTGGTTATTTTGGGGGAGAGGGAAATGGTTTTGAGATCTGGGATCTGGGATCTGAGTTTGGAATTGATTCCTTTTGAGTGAAAGCCGCCTGTCACCAACACAATCCGCTTGGCGCCGTAACGAGTGATTGATTTTTCAAGGTTGATGGCCATTGCCTGGTCACGTGCTTCGGCTTCGGAATAAAAGGACTCGAAAGGCTTTAGATCTGAGTTCTGGGATCTGAGTTCTGAGTATTCGCGCCACTCATCGGACGTTAAACTGAACTCCAATAGCTTGCCTACCAAATACAAGTGTCTTGATTCTTTCACCAATTCTTTTTCTTGAGGTGAGACGGCTAATTGCCGGTAACGCGAATCTTCCAAATTCTTAACGTCCGACAAAACTTTGAGCATGTTGATGGTATCCGCGAGGAGCACGTATTGAAGATAAGAATTCATCGCGGGGAAATTTTTAAGAGGAACGCCGGCTTTCAGACAAAGATTTTGAAGGTAGGCGTAAAAATCAGTGTGACTAAATTGTCCCGAACGGTACGCCAAACTTTGGCTCATTAAATTTTGGACGGCGGAAGGATCTAATTTGGAAACGAGAATCTGAATGAGGTTCGAGCGTTGGGATTCGATAAGAGGAATATTTAACTTTTCTTCCATCTGGAGAGCTTCAAGAAAGGTTTGGACTTCAAATGTCGGAGGATTCGTTGCCGACAATTTTTGAATGTAGGCGCCAAAAGAAATTTCTCCGGAGCGATACCTCTCAACCCAAAAATCGAATTCGAGCAAAGTCTTATTAAATACTTTACCCTTCTGATGGTGGAGTTTTAGGGTGAAGCTGGAAAATTCAGCTTTAGATTTTTCTAGCACGCGATGGGATTGGCGATAAGCGGCGACATTGGCCTCATAGTGAATGGGGTCGTCAATCCCGACCAGAGGAGGGGATTTTAAACCTGATGTAAGAAGCGCGTGAATCGGTCCGCCAATCTTCTTTTCTTGAAGCATGAAATCCGCGACTTCCCGAATCGTCCCTTGATCCGGAAATCCCTGAAAGTCCTCCAAGTCAATCGGCATTCCATCAAACGCCCCTTCCAAGGCGACAAGATCAACTTCTTTCCGTTCGATTAATTCTTTGAGAGTCCGAGAAATATCCGCTTGAGCTTCGGGATTGAGATGGACATCTTGAATGTGAAGGAGAGATTTCCCAAGTTTTGAATTTGAAAACTTAACACTTGTAATTTTTTTCGAGTTTAGAGTTTGAGACCTAGAGTTTGAAAACCCCGGCACCGGCAGCAAACTCGCCACTTGAAGCGCAGCCTGCCTTTCTTTCCAAAAATTAGCTTCGGGGGCGTGGGCAAAGAGAGTGTTGGTGAGAAAAAGCAGCAGACTTAAAAATACAGCCAAACACCTCATAAGCAGATGTCGGCTTATGCGCCGATATCGACCAAGGCCTTAATTTGCATTTGAAGGGTTAGGTTTTGACTGGTCACTTCAATATTCAAATACCCTTGGAAGAGATCCACCAAGGCATCCAACACGCGATCGGCTTTGGGATAATGCGAATAGGCAAACGCCGCCAAGGAGAGGTGAACCAAGTTATTCACTTGAACATATTGGGCACCCGTCCAATTGACTGATTGAGAAGAAAGAATGAAAGTATTGTGGGGACTTAAGTTGGCAACATTTGCATTCGCAAACAACGCTTGCACGTCTCCATCCCATCCTTGCATCATTTCAGAACCAGCGAATGTAAAAGCCAATCCTTCGGTCTTACTTTGGACCGCCTGAATATAAGACTCAATACCATCAAGCGCCGGATTCGAATTCACAAACATAATATGCGACTGCATTCCATGCGCTTCTTTTTGTTGATGCATTTGAAGAATAATCCTCAGCATCTGATTCACTTGGGCCGAAAGATTCGCCTGTCCGCCTTCCAGCTGAACAAACTTAGCCACATCAACAACAACACCGGCGACGCCATAAGATTTGTCCAGGTATTTAGGATCATTAAGAAGTTTTTTGAGGCGGGTGTTTGTATCGCGAATCTTTTCTTGGATACCCGAAGTCAACGTGGCCAAGCTATTCGAAAGAAACGATGAAGAAGTCTTGTCACTGGTTGCAAAGATCCATCCCAGTGTGGGAGAAATAAAGCGCCAAAGGTATGCTCCTGCGAAAAGCAGGACGGCAAAGACAGGACCAGAAGCACTGGCGCTACCTTGACCGGCAAAAGCGCCTGCCATGCTGGCAAAAAAGGCCGTTACAATGAGTGCATTTGCCGACGTTGGGATCCGTATAGGTTTCCCCCTCTCAGATCTAGAAACAGGTAATTCAATAATGGGAGTTGATCCTGGAACAATACGGTTTTGGGCTTGAGCGCCATAAGCGTAATATGTTGGATTCGTTGTTTGATTATCTTGGTTGGCCGTATCATCAAGATAAAGCGGAAAATGTTTATTCGTTTTTAATTCTCTTCGGAAATGCGGCGCAGGAGGGGTGAAAAATTGGAAAGTAAGAAGATTAAAATACCAATAGCTCCATGTATCAGGATGAATAGAATACTTGGAAGCTCCTTTTTTTCCGCCTCGAAGCGTCATTATCACCGGATATTTATCAGCATTGGCAATGCTTTCCAATGCCTTAGCCGAGGCAATAACAACTCCCGCATTGGCCGTAAGACTTTGGTGTTTTTCACGAATAATTGCACCTTCGGAAGTTTGCAACTGACTTTGTTCAAATGTGACCACACCTGCCGTCTTTCCAAAAAATTTTGCAACGGCGGATGGGAATAGTTTACTGAAACCGGTCATTCCACCTTTGGTACCTGTTTCATCAATTCTAAACTCAGCCGACCCGGCGAGGCCAGAACGAATTGAGCCGACCCCAATCGCCAAACGAGCTAAATCATGAATCCATTTTGGCGTAAAAACATCCTCCTGGCTTAATTGGTTGTGGCTCAGTATTACATCATGCGAAGCCAAAAATCGGTGCAGCGGTGCGGCAAAGTAAACCCTGTCGTTATTTCTGGAAATTCTGTAGGCCTCATAGGGTAAGTTATGTCGGAATTCATTCTCTCCGTGACCATAAGCACCTTTCTCAGCTTTTTCAGGATTTTTAATATCACGAGTAAACTTTCCATCCGCATAATCAAAGCCGGGAGCTGAAGCTTGCTCAATAAATACGAACACATTTTCAGGCATATCGAAGAAATTATTATCGATCAAATGTTGTCGAATGGCAGGTGCAAACTCTTCATTGGTAGGAATGATGATCATTTGATTCGCAAACCCCGCGTCTATATCCCATCCATTTTTAACGGCCGCATCGGAAACGCTGGCTTTTATTGCAAGGACATAACGGCCCAAAGTACTGACGTCTGGAAATTCCGCCAACTTGGCATTTGGGTTTATGTCTTTTGTAATTTCATAAACATCCCGAGGCGTTAAAAGAGCGGCCGGTTTATTCACTTTTTTAAGTTTTTCTGGATCAATCCCTTCAAATAGCCGCCGAGCGTTTCCACCAGCAAACATTCGATTGGCAATCTGTCCCGTGTAAATAAGCCAGGGGATATCTTTCCGTGCCGCGCGGATCCGCCATCTTTTCAATAAAGAATCTTGCTTGGGAGGGACATAAGCTTCAACTGAATCAGACAAGAGTTCTTGAGGAACCCCTGACATAAATTCAATCACTGTCGAAACTCGTTTGGCAGCCCCAGCGCGTTTTGGGTTTGTTTCATCATTGGCTTCGTTGAACCATTTTTCAAATAAAGTAGGGATCTGCTCTCCCAAGGTTTCAAGGACCTCGACATTTTCTTTCGCACTTTTGAGATCCTTCTTTTGCCAGGTCGCATACCCTTCAAAAACATGGAGGGCTTTTTTAACAGATCCTTCATATATCGCGTCCAAGATTGCGCGGTTAAGCATGGCTAAAGAATCTGAATTTAAAACCAAATTTTTTCCTTCAGCCGCTTTAACATCCTCCAAAATAAGAAGAACTTGAGGATCGATTTTAGGTTTCAGGACTTTCCATGCCGCAGGTATTACTCCTAAAGTAAATTTTTGATCCAAAATTAATTTGTTTAATTCCTGCGCAATAATTTCTTGTTTCTGTTCTTTTGATTTACCTTTGATTGAATCCGGAATAAATCCGACTGTCGCGTAATATTTATCAGAATCAATATCACTGGGGACATAGAGAGCCGACATCAGACCCAAGGCCATGGAAACAAATTCGACCTGGAATTTTTTGCTTCGAATTTTTGCGTTCTGCTGGGCCAAATAAATTTGATCTAAATGCAGACTGTTTATTTGATGCGGAGTTGTATCGCCTCGTTCAGCTTTCGATAAAACTGTTAACCAATCATAAACGCGACTCAATTCAGACTTTCTCATTGTCAATCCAAATTGATCCTCTTCTCCGGCTTCTTCCTTCACATACTCTTCTTTCCCTCTTCCATCGAGGGAAGGATAAATTCTGGACAATTCGTATGACTTTTCAGAATCGCTTAGCGGAACCGGGAAATAAGAATTACCGGTGCCAGATCTAAGCAACCCGCTGTACACCATAATCCGGCCGAACTTTTTGTAAACCCCTTTCTTATCATCACTCTTGTCGCTATACAAAACCGGTATATCTTTTGCCGCTTGATACGACTGGAAGCTGGTCAGAACAGGAATAGAAAGATTTTCCTCTTTGTTCATTCGAGCCAGAATGCTCTGCGATTCCATTTGGGCCTTTTTGATCCAATTCGTTCGATATTTAAAAAATCCAAAAATTGCTAATCCCGCGACGAACAAAACAGGCAGAATAAAATCAACCGCCTGCAAGAATGGACCAGCCGTGTGACCGGTGCCGTCCGCTGCCAACAACGAAAATGGAGCTAATAAGCCACCAATAATGACGGCCATTTTGCTGGAACTACCTTTGGGAATAATATTCCTGCCGGGATTCCCAACTGCTTCGACCACGGCCGCTGTATTGGTAAGTCCTCCAGCCTGACGGAAAGTTTGCTTCGGGAAATTGTATTTGGAACTGAGTTCGACTGTGGTTTCAAGTTTCGGGCGCACCACTTGATAGGAAATGTTCATTTCGCGAAGGGCCTGCGTCACGCCGGGGGTGTGGAATCCACCAGCGACAAAAATGAGACGGGCGCGAGATTCAGGATACGCGTGAAGGACCTTGGTCAGGTTCTGGACCATGGCGTTATCGCGGGCTTCGGCGGCTTGATAGAAACTTTGAGCGCCTTCAAAGGCTTGGGCCAAATCGCGGGAGGAAATTGCGTTGGTTTCAAATTTGTATCCGATATCGCTGTTGTGCAGATTCACGAATTCGGCGATACCCTTCAAGTGTTGTCTTGCATCGGAGAACGTTTCTCTTTTAAGAGAATTCCATTCCTCAGGGATGAGGGAGAGAGCAAAATAGTTCTCGATCCGTTCGGTCCAGCGGATATGGGAGTAGAGATCGTAGGCGACGGGGTTCTTGATAAGGCTATGGGCGATTTCATTTTCTGCTTTATCTAGATCAAAAACGAT
>CAZJOE010000114.1:0-6400 GCA_964547555.1 uncultured Elusimicrobia bacterium
GCCGATATTTTCGGTGCCCGCTGGAATGCTGACCTGGTCAAACAAGTAGCCGACCAAGTGGGCACACAAATGGGGTTGAAGATAAACACGCGGAGAGCAGACGAGCCAAGTGCCGGAATTATTCATCCGGAAATTTGGAAACAGATTTATAGCGCGGATGTGGTTGTGTGCGACGTAACGGGCCAGAATTCGAATGTCATGCTAGAACTCGGCGTTTCTGCAGCTAAACGCCGAAAAGAGCATGTAATCATCATTAGGGATAGAGAGGATCTGACGGCATACTCATTCGATATTAATCCTGCACGATATCTTGAATATGAGTACCCATTCGACGATCAGCAGCGTATTTCGGAATTCGTCAACGGTTTGGGGAAAGTTATAACTGAGGCACTGGTCGGAATCCCTTATTTCGAACCGCTGCCTAAAGCAATTAGCTTACCCTTTGAAACGTCTCTAACGAAGGCCGATGACCGGAATCTGTTGTCACTAGATTTAACGCATCGACGAATGCTTAATGATTGCCTTGAGTTTGGTTCCCCAGTTTTTTATAGCCATTCATGGCTCCGCTTGGGAGATTTAAAGGAATCAAATATAGAGGTGGTTGCCAGCATGAAGGCCACGATGAGAGGAAAGGATCCGTTTTTTGGAATTATGGTGCGAGCTCAGAATCATTTTGCAAATTGGGGACATCTTGTCTTGATTCGAGACAACGGAAAAGTTCTCCTTACATTGCCGGAAGGTGAGGGGATTAAAAACGCGCCGGATAAAGAATTAATACAGATAGATCCTTTTAAGTTTGATGATTTCACGACCCTTTCGGTGTCCATTGGTGACAAGGAACTAAAAATCGCTGCAAACAGCCAAAAGACAACGGTGGACTTGAAGGATCTCCCTCACGTGTTTAGCGCTGGTCTGATCTATTTCGTGGCTGGCTATTGCCGAGTCGGGATAAAGGGAATCAAGGTGACTAAACTTCAATGATCATTTTTGTCTATCAATTGAGGGTTTAAAAAATTATGTGGGAAGTATTCAAAATAATCTGCATTGTTTGGCTAGTTGGTGGCTTTTTAGCTTACGTCCTTACCCAGATCGTTTTGCTCATTCCTTACCTCTTTTCTTACAACTCGATTCGCCGGCAAAATCTTAGGTTAATTCTCCTCAATATGAATATTAACGGCGTTATTGGTGAGGTTGAAGTTCCAGAGGAGAATTGCCTTAAAAACGGATTCAAGGAATATCTGCGCGGATCATTTCAGTACGCCTTTATCTGTTTATTCATTTCGTGGTTTCAAATATTGCTGATAGCGTGGGACTTGGCCAAAAAACTTATTGGGTTTATAACCACTCCCGAATCAATAAGAAGCTATCAATGGAAAATTAAAAATCACCCATTTCCCCGAGCGGAAGACTTTTTGGATTTTGCGGAGAAAGGCGGATTTTTAACCAAATCTGAAAAACTGAAGGAAAGAGGCATTCTTGAGCTTTCTCGAAAAAGCGAGGAGCTGTTAAAGGTCTATGCAGAGAATGTTTTTTATCCCGAGAATTTTTACGAAGAACATGAAGATCTCTTGCTTGAGGAAGATGGGGTGGGAGAGAACAAGGAAGCCATGGAAATCGAAGAAACTATAAACAAATTTATAACCGAGGTAAAACGGATAAACAAAGAAGATCATGATAGCTCGGTCATTCATCCACGGTTTTGGACCTTGCCCAGGAATGTGGCATCTGCTTTGAGAGCAGTTAAGAAATCCTCAATAGAAAAATTGGGGTGACGCTCAAGCCCCATTCATTTCTTTAATTTTTCCAATCGAAGGAATCTTCTGAACCGCCTCCCTCAAGCTCGACGGCAGCAAATGAGCATATGCCTGCGTGGTGGTGATGGACGAATGCCCCATCATCTTGCCGATTCTTAGAAGATCAACGCCACCCATCGCCAAATGTGAAGCGAACGAGTGCCGCAAGGTGTGCAGCGTTCCGAATTTTATTCCAACGCGTTGCCGCATCCGGGAGAAGGCTTCCGTCAAGGCAATGGGCGTATGCGGCCAAGGGACAACACGATTGGATTCGGTGGACTGTTTTTTCCATTCGTCGAGATGGTCCTTAAGAGAAGGGTGGATCGGAACTTCACGGGCTTCGCGATCTTTCGGATGCCAATCGTCTTTGGGCGTGATTTTCAATTGGTTGGTTTCAAAGTCCACATCGGTCCAGTCCAAATGCAGGATTTCATCCCGCCGAAGGCCCGCAAAGAACCCTAGTAGGATTACCGTTTTCCAAAGCGGGCTGGCCTCCGAAAGCAGAGACTGAATGTGACCTTCCTCAAAAAAGTCCGGCCGCTTTTTTACCGTGGGGATTCGTTTGACGCTTTTCAGATCGGGCGTTTTATATCCCCATGCACCGGCTTGCTTCACCGCGAATTTGAGCGTGGTCAGCTCCCGGTTTATGGTTGACGCTTGAATACCGGCTCCACGGCGGATTGATTTGTAGTCTTCCAAGAGCTCCGGAGTTAAGTCGGTCAGATGGTTCACGTGAATGGCATCCTCAAAATTTTTGAATACCGTTTCGCAGCGCAGCGTGGTTTGCGTGGAATGGTTGGTTTTCGAGAAGCCAAAGTATTTCTTTTTGAATTCGCTCCAATAGATGCGAATCGGCAGGCCATGACGCTGGGCGGTCAAGCGCTCTTCAATTTCCCGTTGCCTGATCGTGGCGAGGTGGTGGTTGCGGCCCAACGTCATCTCTTTTAATTTGCCACCCTCCCGCCAATAGGCGGAATATGATTTCCCTCGTTTGCGGATGCACACAGTCATAGGAGTGAATTCTATTACTCCCACTTCAATGGGGAAATTACTTTCTTCAAAAATTGTGAATTTTGTTTGTAATGGCACCAACGGTGCCATTACATGGCCTACTTTATTTTCAGCCCCATTGAGTCGGTCATACGGAGCAATGCTTCCGCGTTTCCTTTGGCATCGTCTACGGGATGGTGGGTATGTTTTGTTTTTCGAAGATGTTTGAAATTGGAGAAGGCATCTTTGGTTAGCCCCTTATACAATGAACCCAAATTAGTTGAGCTGTGGCCGAACGGGTTATCGCCGGTGAAGTGGTGGAAATACCAATTGATGAATTGCCAGTCGTATCCGTTGTTGTCTGAAATGAAGAGTGGCCGGCCCTCACTATTTTCCTTGATCCAATTTTTGAAGGCAGTCATGACGGCTGTTGGGTCATCGAATCCCAAGGTTTCTTCACGAGAGAACCCGCTTATTTTCAAAGCTTCAGGAATCCACTTATCCGAGATGGGTTTTAGCTTCCCATAAAAAGTCCGGTTTAGCGCCGGTTCCACCACAATCGCCCCAAAACAGATCATCGAATAATCGCCGGGGATGGGGCCGTCAGATTCAACGTCGACCATGATGTAGGTCATTTGGATCCAACCTTTGACCAAGGGCCCGGTGCCTTCCACGTCAAATTAACGGGTTCCTTCTTCTCGAGTTTTTCCAAGATCGGCGAGAGAAACCCTTTCACAACCCCAACCGTTTCTTTTAGCTCGGTCGGAGCAATGTCGAGGCCAAATTTTCGAATCAATGTTTTCCATTGAGATATTCTGATTTTGTCCTCGTAAAAGGTTTTGGATAGACCGATTGGTTCCGCCACAATCGGGGTGGCTCGTTTAGCGCATGTTGCAACAATGGCTTTTCCCAATATGTGGCCATCAAAATTGAATTGGTTCGCCAGAAGCCAAATGTCGTAATAATCTTTCAACCTCGAATTCGCCTGGCCCCGTTCCAGCATGGCATGAAGCTTTTCAGCGATCGTGGTTTCTGGTGGATAACCCCGAAGTTTTGGGGATGGCATGTCGAGAATTGTAGGGTAGACGATATCGATTGGAGGCGGAACGATCGAATCCCCAAAACCAAAATCAATTTGCATGTGAATTCGTGCATTGCCGAGGTGCCCAAGAAAAAGAATTCGAATGCCTTTGTATTCAGCGTCTTTTTGAATATGGTCAGCTTTCAGTGTCTCCGGATCAAATGTGATGCCGTCCGATTCGACTTCAACACCGATGATTTCTTTCATCATGGATACAAGGTGATCCAGGTTGTTGGGAAAGCGCCCTGAAAGATCAATGTCCCTCGTGGCACGAGAACGCGGAGCTTTCCATACAACGAACATCAAAGCCCCTTTAAGAAGCATTTGGTTTTTGTATTTGGATTCAGCCAATCGATAGAGAAATCGTTCCATCGCGTAATACTGAAGGAGTTCGTTGAATTGGCGGTTCTGTTCTTTGGCTTTGTTATAGAGGCGTTGATGAACGGAGGCCGCGATATTTTTCAAGTCTTTCTTCACAGGATAGTTTCCAGGTAGGGTCGTATGACGCGTTCCATACGGCAGATTTTCGCGTACTTGAAGAGCGTATCAGCGTTAAATTTATTTTTTTCTCGATAAAGTTTTAGCGCCTCGATGGCAACGTCGATTCCGACGCGATTTCGAAACTTAAAACAGTCAACAATGGTTTTTTCCAGAGAATAAATTCTAATCGGAATGCCGTCCACATTGTGTGATTCAACCCCGCTTTTAAAGGGAACCTCCGAGAACCAATAGAATTGTGTTGGGGGATGCTCAAGAATGGGGCGTTCTGAGCCGGTTTTTAGCGCCACATCGACCGCATGCGGAACCTGTGTCGTGATATTGTGGAATGAAAGGGCGGAAATGAGGCATATAACCCCCTGGGGAATCTTCGCCGCCACCGTTACAAGATCAGGATTGGACAGAGGGGGCAGGCCAGCCAGGCGATAAACTCCCCGGCTCAGCTGTTCTATGACACCTTCTTCTTTCATCGCTGAAAGTTGGGCCGGGCGAATTTTTTCGCCTATGGCCTCATGAAAACGGAGGATGCCATTGTGGGTTTTAAAGGCTTTAATTTGATAAGTAAATTTCTGTTTTTTTTTGGCCATATTTAACACCTATACTTAAATTCAAGTATAGGTGTATTATACTCCATCTTATCCTTGGTTCAACCTTTAATTTGATCTGAATGCACCGCGCGTTTTTGATGACTACGTGGACGGCCCGTCAGCAGCTTAGATTTGTTCAAAGCTTTTCTCCTATGACAATGATAAGTTTATTGATGGTTAAACTTATCATTAGCATAGGTAGATATTCGGTAGGATTGCTGTAGTAAAATCATATTGCATCCTCAACTTTTGGGGGTGCAATAACGGAGCGCCATGAAAAACCCCCAAAATCTGTATGCCAGTTTGTATGCCAAACACCCCTATTCCTCGACGGAAGCACATTGTCCGTGGGATGCAATCACGATGATTCCGCGCCCTTCAATCGGCACGTAGTGCAATAACTCCTCAAAAAAACCCCGCTCCGAATCTTTCCAAAGTCTTACCACGAATTTTTCCGTCGAGAAACCGTTTCATCGACGACAACTTGCCTCGAATCCAGCTGGCGCATCGGCCAAAGTCCGTCCCGGTTCGGGCGCCGAAAAACGATTGTGGGCGCTTTTTCTGGCATACGGCATCCCCAGCGATAACGAGCAATGAAGGACAATAACGACCCCCGCTGTATGCCAAAACGTATGCCAGTCATTCGGAAATTGGACTCGAATTGTATGCCAATCGCGCTGGCTGTATGCCAAGGTGTATGCCAGTCGACGGAAGCGGTTGGGTTTCTGGGGATTTCGTAGAATTACCCAATGTGCACTCGATTCTCACGCGTCAGTGACGTCCAGGCTTTAGCAAAACGATTCTTCATCGAGGGCCCCATGATCGAAATGCGGCCGGACTACAACATCTCGCCCACTGATCCGGTCTACGTCGTTGTTGAAGACAATGGCAAAAGAGCCCTCCGGCCGGCCCCGGAAGAGAAGTCGTTGTTTTCCTAGCCTAAACTGCGAGCTTTCGTTTAATTTGCTCCAACCCTTTTAGGAGCTCGGGAAAAGGTTTCTGGCCCCGGAAATACAACAACCCTTCTCGCTTGTAGCTCGAAGCCTTTACATCCGCTTGTGCTTCCGTCAAATTCAGAATGGGGCTCATCTTGAAGTCGATGGCGTCGGCATCAAGTGTTGTCCCATACCAACGGTTGCTGATTTCAACAGCATTCCGAAGCTGTTCTTTATATCCGGCGGATTGTAGGAGATCGGGAATTGTCGGATGCGATTCAAAAATACTGACGATGTCATAAAGATGACGCGTCCGAACGTCTTCCACCTTTTTGGGGACAGCCGTGTGGAGATAGAGCAATTTTTCAACGAATGTTTGCGAGGGTTCCAATAAATCCATTGTGAACGGTGTGAAATCTTCTGCCCATTTGCCAAGCGCATCTTGGACAGATTTGTCCAACTTAAGAATGTGATCACCAATGAATGAATTGATAGCTACCTTCGAGTGAGGATTGG
>CAZJOE010000115.1:0-6307 GCA_964547555.1 uncultured Elusimicrobia bacterium
CGTTAAAAATGGCGGAGCTGACGGGATTTGAACCCGCGATCTCTGCCTTGACAGGGCAGCGTGTTAACCGGGCTACACCACGACTCCTTTGGAAAGCGGTGATCCTATCAGAAGGCCTGGTAAAAGACAAATCCGACATTTCTTTACGTGCCGTTAGAAATTTGGTTTATTTCTCAAACATTTTATGGCCATCACCGTAACCGAACCCGAAATTTCTCTGAAGCAACACGTCGTTTATATTTGCTCCCGCTTTCTAGCCTATGCGCTGCCGGTTCTTTTCTTTCTCGTTACTTCCTCCTTCTATTTAAAAACTTACGACTCAGCTCAAGTCAAAATCACCTTCACGCAAATCGGAACCATCTGCCTTATTTTTGTTTGGTTCGTGAAAATTCTTGTCGAAGGTCGATGGCCGTTTAAAAAAGAAGATTGGGTTTATGTCACTCCTTTCCTTGCGTTTATGTTGTCGGCTCTTGTTGCTTACGCTTTGACACCCTTTAAAGGATGGTCTCTCGAAGAAACTCTTCGTCGGGTTTTTTATATGTTCCTTGCGATCATCACTATTGCCGAAATGCGCTCGTCTGAAAGAATGAAAAGATTATGGCGTTGGCTTATGGCGGCGGCGTGGGTGGCGATTGGGTATGGGTTGATTCAGTATCTCGATTCAAGATGGTTCATCATTCCGGCCAGTGGAATCGATCCCTTTATTTGGCGGCAAGCATTTGGCCATCGCGTGTTTTCCACGTTCGGGAATCCCAATTTCTACGGTAACTTTTTGGTCATTATGACACCACTTATCCTGGCCTCAGTTTTGAGGCACAAAGGATCCTTGAAGCGGCCGTTTGTGATGTTGATCATAACCGTGGCCCTGTTTATCTTAATCGACAAAGTTAATCTGGGAAAGTTCGGTGGCTTTGATCCCTCCTTTCGGGTTATTTATTATTTTGTGGGACTTGTTTTATTGATTCTTTTTCTCGGATCTTCTTTTTGGCAGGTGGGAGCTTCCGTGGCGCTTCCGGGCTTCTTGATTTTATTCGCGCTCCTGATTTTAAATCTCTATTCCACCGAAACCAAAGGCGCGTGGGTCGGTTTTACTTCGGCGACCGCCGCGACGCTGCTTCTCATTTTGGAATACTTTCTGCATTTGGAAGAACGAGATGTGAATTCGAAGAAATATTTTGGATTTATTCTTTTTCTAACGGGCGCTTTTGCGGCTCTCTTTGCATTTATGGTTTGGGCTTTTGTTATTCCGCTTATTAAAGGAACTGTCACACAGGTTGGATTTTCCATTTTATGGATTCCAACCTTTATTGCCGGGCTTATTTCTATGGGGACTCTGGGATGGGTCATGAGAAAACCCTGGAATTTGAAAAAAGTGGTGTACGCGGCACTTATTCTTTTTGTTTTGATGATGGGCGCCGGTATTCTTCAATACGCGAAAACCAGACTTCTTTCCGTTAGCTTCCGCTTGTTTACCTGGGTTTCTACCTGGGAGATGGTCCAGACGAATCCTATTTTGGGCAACGGAGTGGGAACCTTCAAGGCCATTTATCCCGCCTATCGCCGGCCGCAAATTATTACGTTGGAAGGAAAATCCAACACCGAGACCGACCATTCCGAAGACGAATACATTGAAGTTTGGCAGGACGAAGGAATTATCGGGTTCGGTATTTTCCTTTGGATGATTCTGACCGCTCTCTACGCTGGATTTAAGCAGCTGGCGTGGTATTCACGTTTGCGTGTCCCGGATGAAAATAAAAAGCGGGCGCTTTTGGAAATTGAAAGCGATCCGCGGTCTTATGAAGTGCTCGGTATTTTGGGTGCCTATATCGGTGCTTTGATCCACTGGACCATGGACGTTTCTGTCCGATTTGTTTCCTCCGGCGTGTTCAGCGGCCTTTTGCCTGGCCTTTTGGTCGCCTATGCGCGCAATCACAACAAGCCTATGCTCTATGAAGCCCGTCTTTCCTATGACCGGTGGATTCGATTCAGCGTCGCCCTGTTCTGGACGGGAGTCATGTTGTACTTAGGAATGGAATTGGTTCCCAATGCGTTCATCCAAAGCGGAGATACGTCTTCTGTGCAGATTGTGTTTTTCATTGTCCTTTGCGGCTTGGCCCTTTTCGCTTTGATTGAAGTCTTAGAAATTGGAAACAATCCCGAAAAAAATATTCCTTTTTCCCTTCAATATGGCGATATCAACCCTTCCTTCTTTCCTCTGCGCATGGCAGGTGTTTTTGTCGTAGCGTTTTTTGCCGTGCAGGGGGCGATGGTTTTCGGCAATCAATTTCAGGCGGACGTCCATCACAACCTCGCGATCTTCTTTTCCAAGCAAGCGGTTTGGAGCAAAGCTCCCCGGTATGAAGCCAAGTTAAGCGGATTGCCTCCTGATATCCGCAAAAAGTATCAAGATTATGGCGGAGCGTTGGAGCACTACCAGGAAGTTGAAAAAAACAATTCCGGATTTCCGATGGCTCGTTATTTTACGGCGAATGTTCATAACGACCGGGGCAGCGAATATTTTGGCCAAGCGCTTCAGGTCAGGCAATCCGGAAACCAGGCGGAAGCGGATCGTTTAAAAGACCGGGCGATTGAAGAATGGAATTTTGCGGAACAAGCGTATGAGCGAACCAAAGAATTGGCTCCCAATTATGTTCAAACCCATCATCAAGTGGGCCTTCTCTATGTAAAGAGGGCCGAACTTTATCGGGAATGGGGCGACAATCTTAAAATGAAAGAGAATTACCAAATCGCTCTTAAAAACTTTTACCGCTATAAAATGTTGGACCCTGTTTTCCCTCCGAACTACGACCGGATTGCTCAGATCCTTTTGATGGAGGGGAAATTTGACGAACCGATCGCTCTTTATAAAGAGGCGATTTATTACAACGACGAAGTAGCGCGGGCCATCAATGTCACTGGATATCCGGAACGTGTGGCTGAATTAACGGCCAGCCTTGCGAAAGTTTATTTTGGCCAGGCGAACTCGCTCTCTTCCAATCCATTCAATCCCCGGCTCAAGCAAATCGATGAAGCGCTGGCCGTATTAAAGAAAGGGGCGGAAAACAATCCGAAGAACCTGGAAGTTTGGAAATTGATGGGGTTATTATATGAGCGGGGCGGGGAACCTCAGAAGGCGCAAGAAGCTTATAGAAAAGCCGTTGAGCTCAATCCCACGGATCCCGATCTAAAGAGAGCGGGTTAAGGTTGGCTTCTAGTTTTCCTTCTGTCTCACCGGTTCCTTTTTCAAAAGTCGTCTGGGTTTGCCTGGTTTTAATCCACATTGTCTGTCCGCTGCTCTTCTACACCAATCTCACTCGCAATCCTTATTTCACGCAAATAACTCTTCTTTATCTTTTTGTCGCGGCTTGTGGTTTTTTCTGGGGGTTGGAAGCATTTAAGTCGGGCGAAATTAGAATTCCGATCATGGGATTTGAAAAACCACTGGCGCTTTTTCTAGGCGTCGCCTTGATCAGCGTGATTTTATCCTGGGCGACCCACCCCTTCTTAAGAGCAGGGATTGCTTTTGAAGGCCTCCGCATGTGGATCTTTACCCTGGTCAACAGTGTGATGGCGGCTTATTTGCCACTCTTGTATGTGAAACCGGTTTCTGAGTCGAAGAAATCTTTGTCCATTTGGCCGGACATTTTTTGCGCGCTCATCTGGAGCGCGATGTGGTACCCCTACAGTTCGATGAAGAGCGCTGATCCTTCATCCATGTTTGACATGTATGGGTTTATTTTATGGTCGGCCGCTTTAATTTATGGGCTGGTTCGCACCAAAGATCGGGAAGCCCAAGCTTTTTTCCACGTGATTTTTTCCATTTCAATTGTGGCCGGACTTTATGGAATCTCTCAATACGCGGGCCGGGATGTGATTTGGTCCAATCCCGTTACTCCGTACGGAGGTCGGCCCGTCTCGTCCTTCGGGAATCCCAACTTCCTTTCTTCCTATTTATTATTGGTTTGTCCCTTGGCCGTCAGCTTTGCTTTGGCAAAAGAGAAGTGGGAAGCGGCCGGATATTATTTTGTCGCCGGACTTTCAATCATTTCCATTCTTTGCACGTTGACGAGATCAACCTATGTCGGATTGCTCGCTTCTTTTATTTTCTTAGGAGTTCTTGTCGTCAAATCTGAAAACGTAAAGTCCCTTTCTAAGGTCGCGGGGTGGGCGGCTCTTCTTATCCTTCTTATTTTTATATTCCCGGGATCTCCTGTTTCTAAGATTCAGTCTCCCTTGGCCCGGTTCACGGAAATTTTTACGGCGATGAAGACAGGCGAAACATATGGGCCGTGGCATCAACGCATTCTTATTTGGTCGTCCGCTTGGGAAATGGTTAAAGAGCGCGTGTTGTTTGGAAAAGGATGGGGATGCTTTGAACTCTTCTATCCTTTTTATCAGGGGCAATTCCTTTTTTCGGACATGTTCGCCAAGTGGCGGACCCATGCCAACAATGCTCACAACATTGTGATGGAGATATGGGCGCAAACCGGCATCCTCGGGTTAGGAGCCTCGTTGTTGCTTTTCACCACAATGGGAATCGGCGGGTGGCGGGTGGTGAAACAAAAGACGGAAGGCTTGTCTCAATTTGTGGCGGCAGGCCTTTTGGCCGGGTGGCTGGGAATGGTGGTGGATAATTTTTTCGGAAATGTTTCTATTTTCTTCGCCATGCCCGCTTTTCTCTTTTGGTGGTACGCGGGTTCCATTTTTAACGAAGCTTCCGCCATTAAAGTTATTAATAGGCCGGTCGAAGGGTTAGGAAAAAAAACAGGGATTTCTTTGATGATGACTTTTTGTCTGTTCGTCATGGTGTATTACGGATTTCGTTGGAAGCAGGAGGTTGCTTATTTTCAAGGCTTCAAGCAGTCCAAAACCGGGCAAATTCGAGAATCCATTAAATCACTGGAAAAAGCCTACGAATGGTTTCCGGGAGAAGTGAATACCAATTACGAATTGGGAAACAGTTATGCCCGAGTGGCCAAGGAGTTGTCGGACAAAGGACTTCAGGGAGAAGGCCGGAAATATATCGAGAAAGCCGCGGGAGCCTTCACGGCGGCGCTCAACGCCAATCCTGGTTATGATGAAATTTATTTTAATTTAGGCGTGACTCAGATTCAGTTGGGAAAAACTCAAGAAGGAATCGACAACCTGCGGGTGGCCGTATTAATCAATCCCCTGATGAAAGGCGCTTATGGCTCTCTTTCAACTCAATACGTGCAGCAGAAAAAGTGGCCTGAAGCGCGCACTATTTTGGAGCAATCGGTCCGGGCTTTTCCCCGAGAGAGGGATTTTTGGAACAACTTGTCCTATGTTTACAGTGAAATGGGAGAGGATCAAAAAGGGTTTGAGGCCAGCAAAAAAGCGGTTCAGATCGACCCCACTTTTAAAACGGCGTGGGATAATTTTCATTCGCTCCGTTCAAAATTAAAACTCCAGGATTCCTTAACGGAAATGCCGGGTCTTCTTTTAAAGCTAACCAACCTTATCAATGAGAAACGGTTTTCCGAAGCGCGGCGCCCCGCGGAAGAGTTGGTCAAATTAATCCCGGATAACTTGGATGTGGGGCTTTCTTACGCGAATATTCTTTTTTACTTAGGCGATGTGCCGGCCGCGATCGTTGAGTATGAACGATTGATCAAGATCGATCCCAATTTTGTGGCCGCGGAATTGAACTTAGGCCGAGTCTATGTCGCCCAAAAAGATTACAAACTGGCCCGCCTTCACCTGACAAAGGCATACGATATTACCCCCGCCGACCCAGAAATTAAGCAAGCCATCGCAGCCCTTCCTTGATACAATACCGTCGAACTTTTAAAAATTAAGGAGCATTTCCATGTCGGGGCACTCACGTTGGGCGGGCATCAAACATAAAAAAGCCATTATCGATTCAAAGCGCGGGAAAGTTTTTACCCGCCTTATCCGCGAAGTTACTATTGCGGCCAAACAAGGCGGCGGAAAACCTGAATTTAATCCTCGTTTAAGAAGCGCCATTGAAGCCGCCAAGGCCGCGAACATGCCGGCCGATAACATCAAGCGCGGCATTCAAAAGGGCACGGGCGAAATCCCCGGAATGTCCTATGAAGAAATGACCTATGAAGGATACGGCCCCGGGGGCGTGGCCATTTTTGTGGAAGTGACGACCGATAATAAAAATAGGACCACCTCCGACATCCGGCATTTTTTCGATGCGCATGGCGGGA
Source organism: uncultured Elusimicrobia bacterium (assembly GCA_964547555.1). GTDB lineage: Bacteria > Elusimicrobiota > Elusimicrobia > F11 > F11 > CAZJOE01. The sequence goes on from CAZJOE010000115.1 coordinate 6,198, forward strand.
ATATGGGGGCCTCTGGAAGCGTCTCTTGGATGTTTGAAACCAAAGGCGATATCACGATTCCTCGCAACGGGACCTCCGAAGAGAAAGTAACGGAGATCGCGATTGAAGCC
>CAZJOE010000116.1:0-6262 GCA_964547555.1 uncultured Elusimicrobia bacterium
GTTATCTTGTTTTCGGATCCGAGAGCAAAGGATTTCCGCGGTTCTTTTACGAGAAATATAAAGAAAACCTCATCCGTATTCCGGTGAGCGATAACATCCGCTCTCTCAATCTTTCCGTCTCCGCCGGCGTCGCAGCTTTTGAAGCCCTCCGGCAAATGCAATAATCCAAAAATGAGGGAAGAAGCCAAAAAACGTGTTCTGGATTCGTTGGCCTGTTTTTATGGGGCGTATGATTCCAAACCGGTTTCTATTCTTCGAAAAACCTTTGGCGCGGCCAAGGGAAGCGAAGCTTCTCTTTGGGGAACAAGCCGGCTTTCCTCAGCGGAATCCGCCGCTTGGATCAACGGATCTTCTGTTCGCGCTCTCGATTTTAACGACACCTACCTTTCCAAAGAACCCTGCCATCCCAGCGATTTGATTTCCTCTTTTTGGGCCGCTTGCGAAATTTCCGGAAGAAAAAACCAAGGCAAACTTTTAATCGATGCCATCTTAATTGGCTATGACGTGATGGTCCGGTTGTGTGACGCTGCTTCCATTCGACTTAAAGGTTGGGACCACGTTACTTACTTGCCGATTGCCAGCGCCGCCGGATGCGCTTCTATCTTGGAGCTTTCCAAAGAACAAACAGGGAATGCCATTTCATTGGCGGTGGTGGGAAACGTCGCCATGCGTCAAACCCGCGTCGGAACCATTCCTGATTGGAAAGCGGCTTGCGCGGCTTATGCGGCGCGCTCCGGATTGTGGGCGGCCCGTCTCGCCAAAAACGGATTCACCGGGCCGTCGGACATTTTCAACGGAACGCACGGATTTTTTAAACAAGTTTCTGGGCCCGCCAATTTCAACTTTCTTAAAAGGGATCTTAAAAAAGTCAGCGGGAAGAACGGAATTTTGCGGACGCACATAAAATATTATCCGGCGGAGCATCACGCGCAAAGTGCGATTGAGGCGGCGGTGACAATTCATGGCCGGATTCGATTTAAACCGGAATCCGTTAAGCGAATCGTTATTGATTGTTTCCAAGTGGCCGTCGATATCATCGGCTCCGAGCCGGAAAAGTGGCAGCCCACCACCCGCGAGACCGCCGACCACAGCATGCCGTATTTGACCGTGGCCGCTTTGTTGGACGGCGTCGTGACGGTCGAACAATTCCAAAAGAAGCGTTATCAAGATCCTGAAGTGGTTGGCCTTCTTAAAAAAGTCCAAGTCAAAAATATTCCACGGTACACAAAACTTTATCCCAAATGGATGCCGTCCAAAGTGACGATTGAGTTTGTAGACGGCACCCGCATTTCTGAGGAAGTTCTCCGTCCCAAAGGATATGCCGGACGGCCTCTCACCTTCGGGGAAGTGGAACAAAAGTTTTCCGGCATGGCCAAGACTCATATGCCGGAAAGCCAAATGAAATCATTGGTTGAGAAAATTAAACGGCTGGACAAAGTGGATAAATTGAAAACATTGTCTTCCGTTATGAAAATTGAACGATGAACTCCGGTAAAAAATTAAAACAACTTTTGAAAAAGGGGCCGGTGGTGGTTCCCGGCGCGTTCGATTGTTTAAGCGCGCTTCTCGTTGAAAAATTGGGGTTTCAAGCGACGTATCTTTCCGGAGGGGGGCTTTCTGTTTCGCTTTTGGGGAAACCCGATATCGGACTTTTAACGTTGGATGAGGTGGCTGGAACAGCCAAACGCATCACTCAATCGGTTTCCATTCCACTTTTGGTTGATGTCGACACTGGTTTTGGCGGGACCGCCAATGTCAAACGCACCGTTCAAGAATTAGAAGCCGCCGGCGCCGCCGGGATCCAAATCGAAGACCAAACTTTTCCCAAACGCTGCGGTCATCTGGATGGAAAATCGGTGGTTTCCGCCGATCAAATGGTTGAAAAAATAAAAATGGCGGTTTCCAGTCGAAAATCTAAAGATTTTTTGATTATTGCGAGAACAGACGCGCGCGCCGTGAAAGGATTGAAAGAATCGCTTCACCGGGCCGAGCTCTATAAAAAAGCGGGGGCGGATATTCTCTTTCCGGAAGCTCTAGAGACCCGTCAGGAATTTGAAGCCTTCGGCGCGAAAAAGGGGCTTGGAACACTCATGGCAAATATGACAGAATTCGGTCGCTCACCGTCCTTGACGGTTTCCGACCTGGCTCACCTGGGATTTCGGTTGATTCTCTACCCCATGACGGCGTTTAGAATTGCGGCATTCGCGATGGAAAAAGCGCTTTTGGAATTAAAAACCAAGGGCCATTCGCGGTCAATGATTTCTCGCATGCAAACGCGCCAAGAGCTTTACAATTTGATTCGATACGAAGAATTTAACAAGTAAGTCGTCATCCTCGAATGTCTTAGTCGAGGATCCAGAAACATGTTTGCAACCTGGATTCCCGCCTTCGCGGGAATGACGGATACGGCTTAGGAAAAATGAAATGAAATTAGCCACACCCACAGGCCTGCCTGAGGGATACAAGCCCGGACTTGAGGGCGTTATCGCCGGGACCAGCGACATCTCTGAGGTCAACCCAGAGCTTGACGCGCTTATTTATCGGGGCTATCAAGCCCACGAGTTGGCTGATCAAGCGACCTTCGATGAGGTCTCCTATCTTCTTCTTTACGGAAAACTTCCCAACCGGAACGATCTGAAAGCGTATCAAGATGAAATTATTAAAGAGCGGCCTCTTCCCAGTCATGTCCTCACGCTTCTCAATCAACTTCCGGCCAGTCCGCACCCGATGGTGAGCCTCCAACTGGGACTGGGACTCATTCACATGGTTGATCCCGACGCCACCAACAACACCCCCGCCGCCAATTTCACAAAAGCCAAACGCCTCATTGCAAAAACACCCACTTTAATCGCCGCCCTCTACCGAATCAGCCAAGGAAAAGATCCCGTCGCTCCCAATCCGTCGTTGGATCATCCTTCCAATTTCATTTACATGGTGACCGGCAAAGAGCCGGATGCCGAAATGGGACGGATTTTTGGATCGACCATGATTCTTTACGCCGAGCACGGATACAATGCGTCAACCTTCTCTGCTTTGGTCACCGCCTCCACTCTTTCCGATATTCACTCTTCCATTATTTCCGCCATCGGAACGCTCAAAGGACCGCTTCATGGCGGCGCCAATGAGGAAGCGATTCGCATGATGCTCAAAATCGGCGACGTTGATAAAGTTGAAGATTGGCTGCGCGAAACCTTGGCCAAGAAAGAGAAAGTGATGGGATTCGGCCACCGCATTTATAAACGGCAAGATTCCCGCGCTCCTTTCATGAAAATTCTCGCCGAGAAATTGGCGGCCAAAATGGGCGACACAAAAATTTTCCCCCTTTCGATTAAATTGGCGGAAGCGGTCAAGCGTGAGAAAAATCTTTTTCCGAATGTGGACTATCACGCGGCCGTGGCTTATTACTTCATGGGCCTGCCGATTGAAATTTACACGCCGATCTTCGCCATGGCCCGGATGCCGGGATGGACCTCTCACGTTATCGAGCAACTTTCTCAAAACCGTCTCATCCGGCCCGATTGTTTCTACACGGGTCCCCGCGATCTGACTTACATTCCGATCGACCAAAGGTAATGCGAACAGAAAAAGATTCCATCGGGACTCTCTCCATCCCAGATGATGCCTATTATGGGATCAATGCCGTTCGCGCCATTGAAAATTTTCCCATCTCCGGAATCAAACCCCATCCCATTTTCATTGACGCCTTCCTCTACATAAAAAAAGCGGCCGCCTTGGCCAATCAGTCCTTGGGTCTTATTGACAAAAACCAAGCGGACGCCATCGCCAAAGCCTGCGATGAAATTCTCGGCGGGAAACTCCGGGATCAATTTGTCGTCGATGTTTTTCAAATGGGCGCGGGGACTTCGCTTCACATGAATGTGAACGAAGTATTGGCGAACCGGGCCATTGAAATTTTGGGGGGACAAAGGGGGGATTATTCAAAGCTCAATCCCAACGACCATGTGAACTTCGGTCAATCGACCAACGACGTTTTCCCAACAGCGATTCGCGTCGCTGTCCGAATTTATTTGAATGAATTAATTCCCGTGATTGACGGTCTTTCCAAAGCGTTTCTCGCTAAGGGAAAAGAATTTGACGACGTCATTAAATCAGCCCGAACCCATTTACAAGATGCAGTGCCCATTCGGTTGGGACAAGAATTTACTGCCTATGGCATTGCCGTTGAAAAAGCTTTGGCCCGTCTCCAGGATGCGGCGAAAGAAGTGGAAGAACTGGGAATTGGCGGAAGCGCGGCGGGAACGGGACTCAACAATCATCCCGATTATCCAAAGAAAGTGGTGGACCTGTTATCAAAAGACACCAAGATCCAATTCCGTCCGAGCAAAGACATGCGGGAAGCGATGCAAAGTCAGCGACCTCTTGCTGAAGTTTCAAGCGCTCTCAAAAATTTATCTTTAGAACTGATTCGAATCTGCAACGATTTCAGACTTCTCTGTTCAGGTCCCACCACCGGTTTTGCCGAAATTGTTTTGCCGGCGGTTCAAGCGGGTTCGTCCATCATGCCGGGAAAAGTAAATCCCTCCATGGCGGAGATGCTCAACATGGTTTGCTTTCATGTAATGGGAAATGACTTGGCGATTTCGATGGCGGTGCAAGCAGGTCAATTGGAATTAAATGTGATGATGCCGCTCATGGCGTACGACCTCATGTTCTCAATCGAGATTTTAAAGAATGGCATCAAAGCCTTTACGGAAAAATGTGTGAATGGCGTCGTGGCCGATCGGAAGAAATGCCAACAGTACGCCGAGATGTCGATGTCGCTTGTGACCGTACTCAACCCCATTATCGGATACGCGAAGGCCGCGGAGATTGTCAAAGAAGCGCTCGCCAGCGGGAAAAGCATCATTGAAACCATCAAACAAAAAAATATTTTGCCGCCGGAAAAATTGGCGGAAATCATGAATTTAAAAAAACTAACCGAACCAGGAGTTCACAAATGAGACCGCTTCATTTCTTAAACACCGTCGTTCTTTTCGTTCTAACTTGTGCCGCCACGACGGTGTATGCGGCGAGCGATCCCGCTCTCATCACACAAGGCAAAGCCTCTTTCGACATGCACTGTGCCCGCTGCCACGGACCCCAAGGGAAAGGCAATGGCATGGATGCGAAACGAGTTCCGGTTCCTCCACGGGACTTAACCGAAGGAATCTTCAAATTCCAATCCACAGCCCAAGGCACGCCCCCCTCCGACGACGACTTGATGTGGACGCTCAATCATGGAATGTCCGGAGCGGGAATGCCCAGCTTCTCTAATTTAAGCACCGATGTTAAAAAAGGGTTGATCGCTTACATCAAAACTCTTTCACCGATTTTCGAAACCGCTCCTGAACCGCTCGCCGCGCCGAACCCGCGCGCCAAAGTGGATTTGAAGAAAGGCAAAGAACTTTTCACCAAGCTTCAATGCGCTCTCTGCCACGGAGATGAAGGTCGCGCGAATGGCACGTCCGCCGCTTCCCTCAAAGACAAATGGGAACGTCCCATCAAAGCGGCCGACCTCACTCAAGGCTGGACCTACCGCGCCGGAGATTCAGCGACTCAAATTTATTTCCGTCTCATGGCGGGAATCAACGGAGCGCCGATGCCGTCTTATGCGGAAGCCGTCAGCGCCGCCGACGCATGGCAATTGTCCAAATACGTTGAAGCGATGCAGCACAAGTCTCACTGGCGCGGCGATGTTCTCGCTAAAAAGATTTCCGGAGAATTGCCCGTCGATGGAAAAAGCGCTGAATGGGAAACCGCTCAGCGAACCGACGTCAACCTGCAAGAAAGCATGTATCACGACGGCCGCCGCGATGCGCCTTCCATCAAGTCGGCCTCCATCCAAATCCTTGGTAACGACCAAAGCTTGGCCTTTCGTTTGACCTGGAATGATCCCACCCAAGACCGTCAAGGGAAGCCCGATGCCTTCCTCCTGGCTTTCACTCCCAAAGGATTTAAGGGAAAGGGGACAGATAATCTCCACAATCTTTATTACGCCGGTGCCGAACCCCTCGACATTTATTCCTGGAGCGCGCAGAACCCGGGCGTGGTCCGCCAAGTTATTTCGTCGCTCGACAGCGCAACCCGCGGCGGGGCCCGGTTCACCAATGAGTTAAAAGCCAATGCCACCTTCCGCGACGGAGTCTGGACACTTGTGTTCTCTCGGCCGAAGAAGCTGAAGGGCGCGGAGTCATTTGAATCCGAAGACGCCAGCCGCGTGGGATTGGCCGCTTGGGACGGCGGAAATGGCGATACCGGACTT
>CAZJOE010000117.1:0-6180 GCA_964547555.1 uncultured Elusimicrobia bacterium
CCGTGGACATCCCCAGCGCTTGAGATCCAAAAATAGCGGCCATCAAAAGGATGGTTTGAATGCCGTCGTTGTAGATCACGTAGGCCAAAAGAAACCGAAAGGTGTTTTTCATTCGGTAAACTTGCGCAAAGGTTTGGAGGAAATTCCATCGAGGAACCGGTTGCCCCGTCGGGGTGACAGCGCGGTCTTTGGTCCATAAAAAAGTGGGAAACGAAAACAGCAACCACCAAACACCCACCATTAAAAAACCGGCCCGATAAGGGAGTGTGGGGTCCCCGTCCGCCAAGCCAAAAATATCGGGACGCGCGATCATGAGCATATTGAGTCCCAAACAAAGTCCACCGCCAATGTATCCGAGAGAAAACCCAAATCCAGAAACAAACCCCGCGTCTTTATCGGAAGAAATGTCTTTTAAAAAAGCGTTGTAAAAAACGAGGCTCATCTCATAAGCCATGGAAGCAACAAAGGTGAGAAGAATTCCGGTTTGGACGAATCCTGGTTTGATGGTAAAAAATCCCATGGTACAAACCGATCCCAGAATCGCCCAAAAGGCGAGCGAATGTCTTTTAGAACCATTCCGGTCCGCCCGGGCGCCTAAGACCGGAGAGACAACAATCGTCACCGCCATGACGGCGGAATTCAAAAAACCCCATAACGAAGAGCCCTTGATCATCCTTCCCAATAATTGAACGCCTTCGGGTGGAATAACCGCATTCGCAAAATAAACGGAAAAAATAACGGTGAGGATCGAGGTGGTATAAGCGGAGTTGGCAAAGTCATACATGGCCCAGCCAAAAATGGGGCGGGAAATCTTGGACGGCTGCATGCGCGGATTATGCCATTTTGCGCATTTGAAAAAACTTGTACGATGGAACTCGCTTTACCAGCCAACGTTTAACTAAACAACAGAAGGAACCAATCGAGGAGCTGAATTTTATGGAACATGATGTCGTTATTGTCGGAGGCGGACCGGCCGGATACACTGCCGCCATTTATGCAGCCAGGGCCAATTTAAAACCACTTGTTCTCGCCGGTTATGCCGCCGGAGGACAGTTGATGACCACGACCGACGTCGAAAACTATCCGGGCTTTCCCGAAGGAATCATGGGGCCCGATCTCATGGTCAACATGCAGAAACAAGCCGAACGGTTCGGCGCCACCATCCTTTTTAAAGACGTCACCAAAGTTGAGTTGGGCAAACACCCCTTCACCATTACTTACGAAGATACCACCGTCACCGCCAAAGCGGTTATTATTTCGACCGGCGCGGGACCTCGGAAGTTGGGGCTCGAGTCCGAGAAACTCCTCTGGGGAAAAGGCGTGACCTCTTGCGCCACCTGCGACGGGGCTTTCTATAAAGGCAAAGAAGTGGCCGTGACGGGGGGTGGAGATTCCGCGATGGAAGAAGCCTCCTTCCTGACTCGATTCGCCAGCAAAGTAACCGTCGTTCATCGTAGAGAAGAATTTCGCGCCTCTAAAATCATGGTGGATCGGGCTCAGAAAAATCCCAAAATCGCTTGGGCGCTGAACAAACAAATTCTCGAAGTGGTCGGAAATGGAAAAGTTCAAGGATTGAAGCTCAAGGACACAAAGTCAGGACAGAATTCTGACCTAAAAGTGGACGGTCTTTTTCTTGCGATTGGCCACATTCCAAACTCTTCACTTTTCAAAGGTCAAGTTAAGACCGATGACGAAGGATACATTCTCTCCAACAATAAAACGGAAACCAACATTCCCGGCGTCTTCGCTTGCGGCGACGTTGTGGACCGCACTTTCCGTCAAGCCGTCACCGCCGCCGGTTCCGGCTGCGCCGCCGCCATCAGCGCGGAACGTTATTTAGAATCAATCGGACATTAATTAATTCTCCGTCGAAAATTGGCTGAATTGTTTTTTCCTCGGAAATTCGCGCCATTTTTACTCACCTATATTTTGTCACAAGAAATTCGCTTGACTTCCGACGGAGATCGGCTTAGGTTGGTCTTACGAGTGAGTCTGATCTTTCAAAAATAAACCGAAGCAGCCAGGTAGAATTTCGGGAGGACCGTTGGGCGAGGTGTCCCTCACCGAGCGTGGGTCACCAACAATTAAAACCCCCAACTCCTCCCGCTTTAAATCGGGCGGAGCCACAAATGGCGTGGCTCCGCCCTTCTTTTTTGGCCCTTAAAAAAGTAGACTCTTCGACGAAGAATTAAATATTTGGAGGACTCCCATGAGCGTTATTTTAACCGACCAAGCCGTAAAGAAAATCAAAGACCTTGTGTCTCAAGACCCCGAACTGAGCGGAAAAGCGCTTCGCATTTTCATCGACAAAGGTGGATGCTCCGGATATTCCTACGGGTTTAAATTCGACGATGTAAAGCCCGTCGATCTTCAGCAAGATTATGAAGGATTCAAACTGGTTGTTGATCCCGACAGTGGAAAATTGCTCGAGGGTTCGACCGTGGATTACAAAGAAGATTTTGGACAAGAAGGTTTCGCCATCCAAAACCCCAACGCCAAGAAGTCCTGCGGCTGCGGCAACTCGTTCGACGCTTAAAAATTAAATGGGGCCGCTTCTCACCATCACCGAAAATGCCGCCAAAAAAGCCAAAGCCTTGCTTGAGAAAAGCGGCAAGCCCAATGCGGCACTGCGCGTGAAAGTGATTTCCGGCGGATGTTCCGGCCTTGAGTACCGCCTCGAACCCGACGACCAACCCCCTCATCCCAAAGACCAGGTTGTCGAATCTAACGGCATCAAAATTTATCTAGATCCCAAAGGCCTTCTGTATATCGCCGGCACCGAATTGGATTATGTGTCGAGCCTCATGGCGTCCGGCTTCAAATTCAAAAACCCCAATGCCGTTGCTGAATGTTCCTGCGGACAATCGTTCACCGTATGACCACTGACATCATCGAACTCGACTTAAACGATATTGCCGCCGGCAAAGTAGAACTCGCCAGCTTTCAATCCAAAGTGAACTCCATGGATTTCTCGACGTACCAAGGTAAACACGTCCGCCTTTCCGGCTGCGCCCCCACCTGGGCCCACCTGCTGGTCGCCGCTAAACTCTTTCCCCTGGTCTCCACCCTCGACTTCCTCCTCGACGACGGCAAAGAAGGCCGCCCGATTCCGCTGCTCAACAAATAGTTTCTCAGCTCTTTTTCTTCGCCCTCGCTGAATCGAGAAATAACTTTTTCAAAGATTCAGATGAAACCTTCTTCCCCCAGATCGATTGTGCATGCTCATCTAAAAAATGTTCGACTTGACGCCTAAATGTTGTTTGAGAAGGGGAAGGCGGGCTCCCTCCTAAAGCCTGACCCCACAAGCGAACACAAATTTCTCCATCTTTGGTCTCTAATTTAAGAACCGTTACCAAATCCTCAATATCGCTCGCCAAAAATCGGGTCAATTTCCCCACCGCCCATAAGGAAGGTTCAAGAATTCGAATTTCAATCTTTCCAATTTTCTTATAGAGCCTCGTCTTCTTCACTGGCAAGGCGATGGAAGACCACCGATCGATATCGTCTGCATATTGAGGTGTTATATAGGTCTTCGCGGAAACAGTCTCTAATACTTTTTGCAAGCCATCCCATGTACCTTTCTTGCCGTTCTTAATAATCAAATGAGCTTCAAAATCAATATCGTAAGTCGCCCGGTCCATTCCGTATAAAACACCCGCCGCCCCTCCCGTTAGAATAACTCGAAGAGGAAAATTAATCCTTTGATCCACCTCATTGAAAAAATTTTCTACGTCTTTAATTTTCATGAAATCGGATTCCCCTGAAACGCCGCATGTTTATCAATTCTTTTTAATAAGGCATGCCATGTTTCTTCACCCAATATAAGGCGGAGGCGGTGTAATGCAAAACGACCGGTGGAAAGTTTTGCTGTTGATTTTTTTCCTCCATGGCGCGGACGATATAATCCCAAGGCGGCTCGGCGTCCCCGATAAGCCTGGGCTAAGATTTTCATATAAGGCAATTTTTTATTTTCCTTCCGCGTGGGGTGATAAACAGCCCGGGCCAATTGATCCAACTCCTCGCGTGTAAAGGAGGGCCTGGATGGAACCTCATCAAGAAAAGCTCCAATGGAAAGGCCCAACGCCGCCGCCAATCTTCGAAGTACAGACAAAGAAGGATCTCCCTTCCCCCCTTCAAGCCGAGAAAGATAGGCTCGCGTTAAATCAGTTTTTTCCGCCAGCGCCTGCTGACTTAAAGCTTGATGTTCTCGCCAAAGGATAAGTTGCGAACTGAAGTTCATACACTAAATGTATACTATCGTATATATTATGTCAATACTACAGAAACGCCCTTTGTTTCAATTGATGTATGATTCGCTTCGGCATAATTTAAATTAAGGGGGATTTATCTATGTGGTTTACACTGGCGATTCTTTTTGTGGTGGTGATGATGTTTTTAACGCGGGGTCAATGGATTCCGGACAATAAACAATTGGACCTCACGAAATTTACGTCCAACATCGGCAAGTTTTTAGGAATGGGTCTTTTGGTGGCCTTCGTTCTTACTTTCATTTCAGATGCCATCGTCATTGTTCCCGCGGGGCATCGCGGCGTCATTTTTGACCGCTTTAAAGGGGTGCAAAGCAAACAATTAAACGAAGGGCTCAACATGGTCACTCCCTTTATCCAAGAGGCGACCCTGATTGATGTGCGGATTCAAAAAGGAGAATTCGAGGCCAGCGCCGCCTCAAAAGATCTTCAAAGCGTTCGCACCAAAGTGGCGCTCAATTACAATCCCATTCCGGATGAAGTCCCCACTCTTTTCCAAACCTATGGCGGTAGCTTCAATGAAAAAGTCGTCCATCCCGCGGTCCAAGAAGCTCTCAAAGCGGTCACGGCTCGATACACCGCCGAAGAATTAATCACTCGCCGGGAAGAAGTGAAGAATCAAATCCACGACCTTCTCCAGAAACATATGAGCGCCGCTCATTTAAAATTGGTGGAAACCTATATCACCGACTTCGAGTTTTCTCCCGACTTCGCCCACGCCATCGAGGCCAAACAAATCGCCGAACAACAATCACTCAAAGCCAAATGGGATTTGGGCCGCATTAAAATCGAGGCCGAACAGAAAATCGCAGGATCTCGCGCGGAAGCGGAAGGCCTTCGTATGCAGAAAGACGCGATCACGCCTCAACTGGTGGAACTCCGGAAAATCGAAGCGCAGAAACTCGCGATCGAGAAATGGGATGGCCACATGCCGAATGTGATGATGGGAAATTCCACCCCGCTGTTAAATCTGGGGCAGATTAATCCGACCGGTCGCTAAACCGCTTGAGCCGCCTCTCTAATTTGAGCGGCGGCTTGGAGGGGATCGGGTTTTCCGAAGATGGCGTTGCCGGCAACTAATACTTGAGCGCCAGCGGCCACCGTCAGCGGCGCGGTTTCCGTATCGATGCCGCCGTCCACTTCGATTTTGCAAGAGAGTTTGTTTTTTCCGATGTAGGTGGCGATTTCTCGGATCTTGGGGATCATGTCCGCCATGAACGATTGCCCGCCAAAACCCGGCTCTACCGTCATCACCAACACCACATTCAAATCTTTTAAATAAGGAAGCACGGCCGACGCTGGTGTTTTTGGTTTAAGAGAAATTCCAGCCTCGCATCCCACCCGTTTAATTTCGGCAATCACCTTGGCTGGATCCTTGACCGCTTCAACGTGAAACGTCTGGCTCCAAGCTCCCGCCTTAGCAAAGGGTTCCGCATACGTAAATGGATCTGTGATCATCAAATGCACGTCGAGAGGAAGTTTGGTGTGTTTTTTAAGGGATTTTACGACGACAGGTCCGATGGTGAGGTTGGGGACGAAATGCCCGTCCATCACATCCACATGAAGCCAATCGGCACCGGCTTTTTCCATCAATTGCGCCGCGGCACCCAGATCGGCGAAATCAGCGGAAAGAATGGAGGGAGAAAGAAGGATGCGGCTCATGGCTCGATAACTTTCTCTTCGGCAAGCGAGTCGTTCACGTACACGCGCACGCGCGTGGCGGACGTGACGGAAATCGGCAGTTCAATGGTGTCGCCCCCTTTGTGCGCGCCTTTGTAAATTTCACTTTCTCCCCGGCTATCGCGGGCCATAATGCGGACCATGGCGTCCGCGATGCGGGAGGACACTTTAAATCGAAATCGCTCTCCCGCTTGAGCGGACAAAGGAACCACCGTGATACGAATAGTTTCCC
>CAZJOE010000118.1:0-6170 GCA_964547555.1 uncultured Elusimicrobia bacterium
CATTGAACTCGCGGCCGTTTTGTCGGATCGCAGGTTGAGCGTGAACAACCCGGGCGGACTGCTCTAGGTTCTCGTTGAAGATGTTGAAACTTCCCACATACAGACGCCAGTCCTTGGTAGGAGAATAGGAGAGATTCAGATTACTGGTCATGCTGGCAGATAAATCTGTGCCTTGAAAGGTCCTTCTTTTTCCTATGAACAAAAGATCATAGGCGACGGTGAATCGGGATTTAACGATCTGACTGATCTCCACCACTCCGGTGTGTTGGGGAGAGTTGGTTAAGCGCTCTCCGCCCTTTTCCTTTGTTTGTTGAAGGGTGTAGCCAAGGCGTCCATTGGTCGCATATCCCATACGAAACTTCGATACCACTTCCATCCCATGGGACCGAACAAGATTGCCGTTATTTCGGAATTGTTCGAAGTCATCGGAAGGATCCACCGGATCAACGCCTGGATCGACGATTTTATCGATCAAATGTTTAAGATAGCTGTGGAAGTACCCAACACTGAGCGAGACATGAGGTGTGATCTGTTCAATAACATGCGCTTCCGTGGTTTCAATTTCCTCCGGTTCCAAATTCACATTTCGCACGGCCGGAAACACGTCGTACAGTCTCTCATAAGGGGTGGGAGCGCGAAACGCCGTCCCGTAAAGAGCTTTAATATTCGTGGTTTTCCGCAAGGCATAAACGGCGGAAAGGCGAGGGTTCAAGGTGCCTTGAAAATATTTATACCGATCGTAACGAGCCCCCAGACTTACTTGAAGGGACTCTACCGGAGAATATTCCCCCTGGGCGAAAAAGGAATACCGTCCTCCATTCTCATCTATATCAAGAACGTTCGCATAAGGGTCGGCATAGGAGGCCCTATAGATCTGCTTAATAGATTCTTCAAAGTCTTGCCCGACTGTAAGCGCGAAGGGCTTCTTGCTCTCCGGAGCATAACGCACCAATATTTCTTCCCCCCAACTGACATCATCGGAGTAGTCATAATAGAGTGAAACGGGAGGTGGCGCGAAAAAACTGTTGTCGTAATAATAATCGCCTTCATAGTAATAACGGTCCATATAAGCGCGGCTGTTAACAGACCATCCCGACTCTATTTTTTTATCCCACTTCAACTCGACATATCCTTTGGAATCCAGCGTATTTGTAGGGGGTTGATTGTTAAACAAAGTCCCAAATATCCCGGTGGGATTCTCCTTGGTTCTGGAACCATAGAGAGCATGCAAACTATAATCGCCCTTTTTGTAACTGGTAAAAAAATCGTAGTCCTTCTCTGCATCGGAATCGTCGGCAACGCCGCTGTTGATAGCGGCATGCTCAGGATAGGTATGGTTCTGCCCTTCCATAGAACGGCCTGCGCCGGCCGCAACCAATCCGCCCTCTTCTGTTTCATGCGCAACGCTTGCGAACGCTTTAGCCGTCCCAAAGCTTCCCACTTCCGTGTTTATTTGGGCACCCGCCAAATCTTGCGCCGTTTTTGTGATGACGTTGATCACGCCGAAAAAGGCATTGTTACCGAACAAAGTCGAACCAGGTCCTTTAATAACTTCGACTTGCTTGATCAATTTTACGTCTAAAGGAAAGTCATGGCCGAAGTAGGCGCCGCCAAAAAAATGTTCGTTCATCCGGTGTCCATTGACCATCAGCAAAATGCGCGAGTTGTTATCTCCGGTCCGGCCAAATCCGCGGACCCATAGATAATTGTAGTTCCGGTCGTCCGTCGAATAAATGTCGGCGGTGTGCTGCAAAATTTCCGCCAGCGTTCGATAACCGTGATCTTCAATTTCCCGGGCCGTGATCACGAGCACGCTGGCTGGCGCGTTGGCGGATGATTGCGAATGGCGGGCCGCCGCGTACACAACCTCAGATTCTGCCTCAAAAAATTCAAAAAGGTCTTCTGCTCGTATGTTCACGCTAAAGACGGCGATAAAAATCGTTAACAAACCAACTACACGATTCCCTGAGAATGAACTCTGGTAGTGCCATTTTTCCATATTTTCTCCTCTAATTTATGTGCGTAAACTGTGAGCGTATCCGAATCAATCTTTCGTCCGAAATTTTAATAAGGATTATTAGGATTGTCAGAATATAATTCTTATCTTGCGTTCACAAGCTATTGTTATTTTTTTATCGATCCTCATTTCCGCATTTCCGCTTCCCTTTCCGGGCATTTTCCGTCTTCATTTTAAAGTTTGGCCACGGTGACAGTATCGGAAAGATTGGCCCGTCTTTTGTTGCCTTCCTTAATGAGGAGGGCTTTGCTGGGTTTGGTTTTGAAATATACCGCCGCTGACTTATCTCCAGAGCGCGAGTGGATCCAGAAAATGGCCAAATAACGAAACCCCTGAGTTTTTTTCTTGGCGTCATAAACGGCTCTTTCTTTATTGAGTTGTTTCTCAACTTTGGCCACTTCTTGTTTCCAATCCGCCTTTCTATGACGCTCGCAGAGTTTTTTGGGATTGACCAACTTCTCTCTTGAATCAACAAGATATTCCCGTTTGCATCCCGGCCACCGGCAGGACGCCAGTCGAATACGTTTGAGTGCTGTTTCGACATCAGTCCAGGTCGCACGTTGAAATAGATGTTTGCTCTCAACAACAGCCGAACCAATTCGACCACGGATAACGAAAGCCAAGCGGTTCCCCCTCACCCAACAATGCGGCGCGAGTCTTGCAGACAACCGATGTTTTCCGACTTTCACCGTCCGATAAAAATTGACCGGCATAACATTTTTCTCTCCAGGCTTGGCGAAGGTGGAAATATTCATATCACTTTCATCAAAATAACCACATCCCAATCCGACTTAAGACCACATGAGAAACGGGTCCGATTTTTTTGGTAAGGGCCGTAGAACCATTCCTTCCTGGGCCCTCGAGTCGGAACTTTTCGGATATCCACCGCCGGATCAAAGAGCTTCATAGGAGAATGGACCGGCTTTTGGGCCTTTACGCTCACGGCCCAAGTTTCGGAAAAGGCTCCGAAATCGTGTTGCAATGTGACGGTTGCGGTTTTCATTTTGAAGCGGAACACCGGCATCAAAAGTTTTTCTTCTGGGGGCGGCGTTTTTAATCGATACGTTCCGACAACCTCCGGCTTCTCAATTGAAAAATAGTCCATCAAACGGTACCCAAACTCAACGTAATGCCACCATCCTGATTTCCACTTCGAGCGATCGGGCGGGTTGTTGTCGCTGACCCATTTATAAATAAATACAGGCTTCATTTGGCACGGCACAGTTGAACTCTCATGTTTTTCCGGTTTGAACCTCTGTCACGAGGAAATTCGTCTCTGCAATCCAAGGCCAAATGAATTTTTGTTCATATTTCAATGAAACCGGGATCATTTTCAGTTGAACATCCTGAATTTCTTGAATCAAGCGGCCAGCCTCTACCGCTTTGGGGTCAACGCTGAAATCCCATGTTTTACCGGATTGCGTACTTCCCAACATAAGTTCGCCTTCCCAGGATTTTTGAATGAGCCCTTTGTAACTGAACTTCACCACTGTTCCGGTGCGGACGCCTGTCCCCCTTTGCCATTGCCTAACAATCGTTAATCCACTTACCCCAAGAACAGCCACCAAGGCCACAGTCATTGGAATCCATACCCATTTTTCCTCGCGCATACTTTTCCCATCCTCCTCAGCGGAACTGCCCCCCTAATCTTTCAATCTTAAAGATCATGATATAATGAATTCTCTCTAAACTCCCTCTAAATCTCTCTCCCCTTTATTCATTCCCCCTCCATGTCTCATATATGATACACTCGGTTTGGAAACGGAAAAAATGAAATCAAGCAGACCTTATCAAGAAGATCTTATTGAGGACTTAAAAGATATTAAAACCGCACTTGGCTATTTAAACGCCGTTATTGAGGAAGGAGACCGAAACACCTTTCTGTTAGCGCTTCGATACGTGGCGGAAGCCCAAGGTGGGATTGGGAAATTGGCCAAAACGGCTAAGATGAACCGCGTCAACCTCTACAGAATCTTGACCAAAAAAGGCAATCCAGAATTACACACGCTCGACCAAATACTTCACGGATTGGGGTTGCGGTTGGCTGTTGTGGAAAATAATCCAAAGAAAATTAAGAGAGCTGCCTAAGCATTTGGTACCAATTTCTACTCCTTCTCCTTCACACTTTCATACGCCTTCCCTGCAGTGCTTCTGATGGCTGGAGATAGAGTGCGGTCGTTGGAGAGGGTTTTTAAGGAGTCGGCGGAGAGCCTCCAGAGTTTGAGGTTTCCGGTTTTGGTGGCGGTGCGGCCGAGATGGGTTAAGGCTTCGACCACTTTTTCAGGTTCTTTGGGAGCGACTTCGTTTAAGGAACTCACCACGTTGGTCAGTTCCTCATCGATTCTGGTTTGGACCACCGGACTTTTGACGTCGGCGGACTGTGACAAGGCGCGAGAGGCTTCATCACCCAAAGCGGTGATTTGAGTGGGAAGCGAGGGGGCCGAAGCGTCGGTCAGTTTTGAAGCCAGATCGGTGGCTTTGTCGGAACTGGTCGTCGCATTCTTAACTTGAAGAAACTGTTTTCCCGTGTCCAGCACGCTCTGCCAAGAAACACCGCACAGGACGGAAGCCACAACCAACCGAATCCAATCTTCCCGGTCAATATTAAAAACCACCACGCCCAATGTTCCCGCAACCGTGCCCATAATTAAATTCTTGGGACTGATGGTTCCTTCCATCACGCACAAGACCACGCCTCCCAATAATCCAGCGATGGATGTCGTCATCAACATCAACACGTCGCTTTTGTTCGGCGCTTTGAATTTATCTGACAGCATAACGGCCCCCCTTTTAAACTAGGTATCCATATAAATTATAAATGCACTGAATAATATATTTTTGTCTATGGGAGCGGTGTTCTTTTTGTTTCGAGCTAAGCGGCTCGGGGCTTGAAACTTAGAAATCTTCGCTAAAAACCACGTCGCCGGTCACGCCGGTTTGGTAAGCGGAGACGCGGCGTTCGAAGAAGTTGGAAAGTTCTTGGACGTCTTGAAGCTCCATGAATCCAAAAGGATTTTTCGCTTCAAAAATCGGATGAATTCCGAGCGCGGATAAACGTCGGTCCGCCACATACTCTAGATACTGCCGCATATCTTTCGGGGAAAGTCCCGCCACTCCCATCGCCAAAACATCGTCGGCAAATGCCATTTCAGTGTCCACGGCCTCTTTGAGCATATCAACGATCTGGTCCTGTAATTCCAAATCAAACAAGCTGGGATCTTCTTGGCGAACCGTGTTGATCACTTCGAATGCGAAATTGATGTGGCAGCTTTCATCGCGGAACACCCAATTGGTGCCGGTCGCAAGACCATTTAACAATCCTTTCGAGCGCAGGAAATAAACATAGGCGAAAGCGCCGAAGAAGAACAATCCTTCGATACAGCAGGCGAAACAGATCAGGTTCAAAAGAAATTGCTTCTGGTCGGACCGGGTGCGGATTTCTTTGAGATCGTTGATGGACTCAATCCACTTGAAGCAAAACTCCGCTTTCTTTTTGATGGAAGGAATATTTTCAACGGCCTGGAAGGCTTTCACACGCTCGGCTTGATCGGGAATATAAGTGTCGAGAAGCGTCAAATAGAACTGCACATGAAGCGCTTCTTCATAAAGCTGCCGCGACAAATACATGCGCGCTTCGGGCGAGTTGATATGCGTGTAAAGATTTAAAACCAGGTTATTGGAAACAATGGAGTCGCCGGTCGCAAAGAAAGCCACCAAACGATTGATCAAGTGACGTTCCGCTTCGGTAAGGCGATTGGTCAAGTCCGAAATGTCGGAAGAGAAATCCACTTCATCCACAGTCCAGGTATTTTTGATGGCGGATTTGTACATCTCAAAAAAAACCGGGTACTTCATGGGACGTAAATTAAGGTCGAATCCTCGGTCTAAAATCATAATGCGTCTCCTATTGGCAAGACTCGCAAGTCTCCGGGTTCTCCAGCGAGCAGGCCAATTGCTCAGCAACATCCGGTTTCACAGTGGCGGCGGCAGTGACGGTGGTGGCTTTGTTGATTTTGGTGGCAGGGCGGGACCGCAAGTAATAGCTGGTCTTGAGACCCTTCTTCCAGGCGTACATGTACATGGAAGACATTTTCCCAATCGTCGGACTTTCGATAAATAAGTTGAGCGACTGACTTTGGTCGATGTAAGCGCC
>CAZJOE010000119.1:0-6169 GCA_964547555.1 uncultured Elusimicrobia bacterium
CTGTTCCAAATCGCCCAAACCGTCATTCCCGCTTGGTCGCCGCGGCGACCGGGGACGGGAATCCAGGTTGTGAACCTTCCTCATAGGAATGATCTTTTAGAAGGTTTTAAATCCAGCCTTTCCAAGGCTTCTCCTCTTCTAAAAAAAGCCTCAGGGTCCATCAGTAAAAAAGAACAAGATGATTTTCTAACTCTTCTCAACGAATCCGACATTTCCAGCCGGCGTGTTAAAGCGAAATACGACGCCATGAAAAAATATAAGCAAGATTCTTTGCTTGAGGCCGGTGAAATTATTTTTAGGCAAATCGATGCCGCGCTTAGCTTTCTTCAAAATAATCCCCCCGTTCAACCAACAACTCTCAAAACACCTCAAGGGGTTTTCTTGATACGGGGAAAAGAAGACGACACGTACACCGAGTCGGACTTATCCCAAGCGACCGTCATCATCGACCTGGGAGGGCGCAACACCTACCAAGGACCTGTGGCCGCGGCAGGACCGGGAGAAATAAAAATTGTGATCGATCTGGGAACGGATGTCACGATTCAAAGCCCAACGCAACCGGCGGCAGGATCGGGATTTTTTGGAATTGGGGTGATGGTCCTTCCCACTAAAAACGGCTTAAAAAAAATAACGACGGGTTCTTTTTCTCAAGGCTGCGGCATCGGAGGGATCGGGGCCCTTTTTATAAACGGACCCGCCCAACTTGAAGGAGACCGGTACGTTCAAGGGATAGGAGCATTCGGCGTTGGACTACTTAGTATTAAAAATGGCCTGGGTTCCCGTTATTCAGCGGTACGCTCCGCTCAAGGATTGGGCTTGGTTAGAGGGGTGGGAATTTTTTCTCATGAAGGAAATGAGTCCGAGATCGCAGGAGGATTGGTCGAGCCCGATCCGCGGGAGCCGCTGGGTGCGGTCAGCTTGTGCCAGGGCGTGGGTTATGGACAACGGGGATATTCCGGCGGCGGCGTGGGAATTTGTTCTTTAAAGGGCGACCACATTTCCGTCACCGGTAGTTACTTTGCGCAAGGCAGCGGTTACTGGCATGGATTGGGAATTTTTCATCTCCAAGGAAATGAGGGAGTTCTTCAAGCCAGGCGGTACGACCAAGGATCGGGCGTCCACAATGCGTTCGGCCATTTTCGCGTGGAAGGCGATAAAAATAGAATTTTAAATTGGGGCGTGGGGCCTGCTTATGGATGGGACCGGGCCCTGGGATCCGCCGTCATTCAGGGGTCCGACAATGAGATTCAAGCTGAATGGGGAACGGGAACCGCGTCCATTGGCGGATTGTCTTTTTCGACCATCAAAGGCGACCGGAACAAATTGAAACTTCCTCAATTCGCAAATGGAAGTTTCTTCCGGGATGAGACCGGTTATGCGGCCCACAGCATTGAGGGGAAGGACAACATTCTATTTGGCAAAAAAACATCGTCCGGTTCACTCTCCAATATTCGTTTGATGCCCAATCCGTGGGGGGTTCTTGCGCTGGACGGAGTGAAGTTTTCGTCAGAATTAAAATTAGAAGCGCCCGTTTGGAAAAATCTTCCGCCCAGCCAAATTAATCAACAAACAGGAATCAATCTTGGCGAGGCCCAAAAAAAATCCAGAGACAAAAAGGCGTCTGAACGGATCGGCGATCTCATTGATTTGGCCGCTGCCTTTAGCGTAGATAAAAACACCCCTCGCCAAGCCTTGGTGGAACTTCTCTCCCTTGCCGATGAAGAGGTCCCTTTTCTTCTGGACCATTTGCGGCCTGAATCCGTTGATCAAATGATTCAGATCCGGGTTGCTTTATCGGCCTATGGCCCGGTGGCTACAAAAGCGATTGTTAAAAAACTTTCCACCGCTACTGATCCTGGTTCACGCGCGCTCCTTATTAACTTCTTGGACTCAGCTCCAGCGGCTATTTCCGTTCCTCTCCTATTGGAACTCTCAAAAGAAAAAAACTCCCCGGGAGACAGAACACGAGCCGCTTTAATTTTGGGGCGAATCTTCAATCAAGACAGCGGAAAGGAACCGGGTTTTAGAGCGGCATTGGAAAATTCAGAAGATCCTGAACTGCTGGAACGGTTGTTCTTTTTTAATTCCTTCGGACTCTTGGCGAAAGTTAAACCTCTCACTCAAAAAGACCGTCTCGCCTTTCTCGCCGCCGCGCCCAAAGATCTGACTGAATCCTTAAATAAAAAAGGAACCGAAGAATTCTTACGGCAAATTCATGAAACCCCGGAGGAAAGCCGCAAGCTAAAAACGACTGAGATGGAATTCTTATCAACCATGGAGCCTGCCGTGCGAGCCAGTATTTTCTCCCTTCTCAGTAGCACTTCACCTCGAACTGTTGCGGCAGCGATCATCGCATTGGGGCAAATCAATAACAGGGAGGATGCTTCCAGAGTGGCTGGCTATTTAAAAAACAAGGAATCGTTTGTGAGAGACGCGGCAGCGGTGGCGCTCAATCGCATGGGAGAAGGTGGATGGGATCTTTTGCAAAAATCGTTCTCAGAAGCATCATCCCTTGAGAAAAGAACCATCCTCTCCTCTCTAACCAGCGCCGTCATTGAAAAAGCGAAAATTCTCCTTCAACAAGGCTTCCGCGACCCCGATCCCTGGGTCCGCCAGACAGCCGTCAGCGTTCTTTCAACTCTGCCGCCAATTCTGGAGAAAAATAAAACCCCTCTTATCGAAGAGGCCCAAAAAATATTTTCTACGGAAAAATCAACGGATGTTAAATTGGGGTTGGAACAATACGGGCTCTAGCGCTGTTTTTCGAGGGCGCGGATGAGGAACTCGGAGAGGTGGAGGACTTCGATGGCAGGGTTGGCTTCGCGCAGGCCGGCGCCCAATTGAATGAAGCAGGACGCGCTGGATGTGACTAAAATTTTGCACCCGGATGCGATCACATTTTTAGTTTTTCTCGCGAGAACATCTTTGGAAAGCTCCGGATGGACAAAACTATAAGTTCCCCCACCGCCACAACATTGATCGCTGTCCACGACGGGAACCACTGTTAAGCGGTTGATCGCTGCCAACAATTCACGAGGGGGCGCTGTTATTTTCAGAGCGTATTGAGCTTTACATGGATCATGATAGGCCACGGGCCCGCCGTTCCAGGTCACTTTTTTCAAATGATCGATCAGCCCTCGCTGCAGAAGAAAACTTGAGAAATCTTTGACCCGCTGAGCCACCGCCTGAGCGCGGGATTGCCAATCCCGGTCTTCTTGGAAATATTTCGGGTAGTCTTTAAAGTGACTCGCGCAGGAAGAATCGTCGGCAATCAGAGATTCGTAATTGCCCCGTTCGATGTTCTTGATATTTTCTTTGGCCATGGCCTGCACGCGGTCCAACACTCCATAGCTCGCCGCGGGAAGACCGCAGCAAATAAGATCGGGGACGATAAAATCAAACTTGAGCCTTTCAAAAAGTTTAATGGTGGCCAAACCAATTGCCGGTTTCAAATATTGAGATCCGCAAACGGGAAGGTAGGCGACTTTGGGGGGCCGGGTGAACCCGGCTTTTCTCATCAGGTGTTCGGGAACGGTGTCGTTCTTTTTTCGAAGCTGTTCAATTTTCGCTTCGGCGGATAGATTTTCATGATCTTCTTTCCTCAACGCTTCTTCGTGGCGCTGGCCGGCCTGTTTATAATCAAACAGGAATTTTAAAGGGACGCGAGAAATCAATCCTTCGGCGGCGTCGAGCTCGGGTGATATTTTCTTAAGCAATCCCGTTTTTTTCAAAAGGGCGGAAATCCCCAACGCTTTTCCCCAAAAAGCGATCTTCAAAACCCAATAAAGAACTTTTCTTTTCGGCAACACATGCCCAAGCATTATTTTTAATCCTGTCGGAAGCCCTGTCGCCTGGTTGATAAAGTTTCGCGCCTGAATCATGAGTTGGGCGGTCGGCACCTCAGAAAAGCAAACCGCCGTGCATTCTCCGCAAAGCAAACAGGAATCAATAATTTCCTTGGCGTCGGCCGGATTCTCGATTTTTCCTTCAATGAGGGCCCGAAAAGTCTGATTGCGGCCGCGCGGGGACTGGCCTTCGTCTCCCGTCGCAATATAAGTGGGGCAATACGACGTGCAAAATCCGCACCGGTTGCAGGCGGCCACCACGTCGTAGAATTTTTTAAGAGATTCGTCGCTCATGACCAGAATTTATCCTCATACTTGCTGAAATCGACATTGGGAACTTGCGATGGTTCTGGGGGGCCCGCTTCCAAATCCTTGGAGGTTAGAGAAGAAAAGCGGGGGGCCAATAAATTAAATGGATCAAAGGCTTTTTTGATCTTTTTATGAATCTCCTTCATGGTAAAAGGCTTCACCGGCTGCACGGCCATTTTTTTCGCCGGAGTGGGGAACAGTCGAAACGTCACGTCCAAAATGATCCCCAAGGTGCCCCAGGAACCAATCAGAAGTTTGGCGGCGTCATACCCGGCCACATTTTTCATGGTCTTGGCGCCGAACTTCACAATTTCTCCGGTGGGCAAAAGGACCCTCATTCCCAGAATTTGATCACGCAAAGGAGGATGGGAACTGGCCACCGTCGCAATGACCCCTCCCACGGTCCCTTCCCCGGCCACCCATAAATATTGTTTGGATTGTTCCACTTCGGCGCGAACTGCCGCCACCAAAGCGCCTGCTTGCACCGTCACTGTCAAATTGCCTTTGTCAAAATCCAAAACTTTTTTGAAGTTCGTCATATCAAGCAAAGCATTTTCACTCACCGCATATTTGGTTTTGCTGCCTTGAATGCCGAAGGATTTTTTGTCTCGGGCCCATTGGGTTACTCTTTTCACAAGCTCTTCTTCGGTGGCAGCCGCGGCTCCCCACCCTCCCATTTGCTCAGGCTCGTCGATTGATTTATCTCTCTTGATCGGTTCCGCTTTTCCAATCAACGGAATTAATTTATCGGGATTACAAACATTATTGGGATCAAAAACCATTTTGAGCCGCCGGAACAAAGACAATGTGTCTCGACTGAAAAGCCATTTCATGGCTTCGCGCTTATCAATGCCGATCCCATGTTCGCCGGAAATGGTGCCGCCCAAATTCACGCAAGCCTTCAGCATTTTATGGCCCGCCGCCTTAACGGCGCGGGTTTGTTCTTCGTTTCTTTCATCAAAAATAATTTGAGGATGGAGATTGCCGTCTCCCGCGTGAAATAAAAGCGCCACCTCGACGCCTTCTTCAGCCGCAATTTCTTTGATGGCTTTCAACGCTTGCGGAAGCATGGTTCTGGGAACAGCGCCGTCTTCCACCAAAACGTTGGGAGCCAACCGCGCCATCGCCGCATAAGAACCGCGACGCCCTTCCCATAACTTTTTCCGTTCTGCTTCATCTTTGGCAAACCGAAATTCAAAACTTTTGTTTTTCTCACAAAGGAGCCGTATTCCATCCACTTGTTCATCCAAAAGCGCTGCGGAGTCCCCGTCAACTTCAATCAACAAAACCGCTTCGGCTTCCAACGGATAACCGGCATGAATAAAAGCTTCGATGGCGGCGACAACCGTTTTGTCCATGGCTTCCAACGTGGCCGGTAAAATTCCAGCGGCAATGATATCCGTCACCGATTGAATGGCTTCTTCATCGGACCGAAAACTCACGACCATGGTCCGGATAAACTTAGGCACGGGAAGAAGTTTTAATTTGATGCTGGACGCGATGCCGAGCGTTCCTTCCGAACCAACGAAAAAACCAAGAAGGTCGTATCCGGGATCGTCCACGCTAAAATGCGCGAGCTGACCGTCGGGAAGCACCACGTCCAAGCCCACCACGTTGTTGGTGGTGACCCCATATTTCAAACAGTGAGGGCCCCCGGCATTGGTGGCCACGTTGCCGCCGATGGTGCAGGCTTTTTGACTCCCGGGATCCGGCGGGAAAAATAATCCATCTTTCTCTAAAAAATTTTGAAGTTTGAGATTTACAACGCCCGGTTCGACAATGATTTCCTGTTTCTTTTTATCAAGCGATCCAATACGGTTCAACCGCGCAAGACCAATGACCGCCGCTCCATTTAACGGAATGGGCGCTCCGCATAAACTGGTGCCCGCGCCTCGGGCCACATATACGTGCCGGTGGGCGGCCAACACGCGCACAACTTTAGAGAGTTCCGCTTGCGACGCCGGCAAAACAACCACCGAAGGAACCGCACGGTCCAATGCGGAATCAAAAGAATA
>CAZJOE010000120.1:0-6146 GCA_964547555.1 uncultured Elusimicrobia bacterium
CCGCCCATTACAACCCAGCCACCGTCACTTCGTTGATTTATCCACAAGTGAGCGTTCTTCATCAGCAACAATTCGATCAAGAAACGTATAGCCATCTCATGATGGGAGCAACGAAGGGGAATATGGGATATTCATTTTCCGCCGGCAACTTTGATGTGGGTTCAGTTGAAATCTACGGAACAGATGGTTTTTCTGATGTGGATGCGCAACGCGATCTTGTCTTTAAAACAGCTGTGGCGAGAAAATGGAATTCATTCTCCATTGGGATCGCCGGATCTTATTTCACCTCTACCTTGATCGAATCCAAAACGGCGACGGCCTGGGCGGGGGACTTGGGCCTGATCTATCAATTTTCGAAAAACCTTCGTTTGGGAACCAGCCTTCAGAATGTCGGTACCAAACTGAAATACAACCAAGAAAAAGAATCCCTTCCGCGGTTGCTTCGCGCCGGAGCGGCTTACAAACTGGGCTCCGTTAAATTTCCCGCGCGCGCGCTGGTGGGATTCACCAACAATTCATCCGATCATTCTCAAGAGTTGTCAGCCGGCTTCGAGGTCGAAGCGGGGCCGTTGGCTTTTCGAGCGGGGGGACGGAAAAAAGAAGAATTCAAACTGTTCTCCATGGGCGCTGGAATTAAAATTGGCAAATGGGGTTTTGACTATGACGTCGATCTGATAAAAGATCTGAATGCCGAACAGAAATTTAGCTTAAAATACTGGTTCGAGCCGAGAGTTGAAAAACCGGAAATAATTCAGGCACCGCAAACTCCAACGCCGCTGGTGAGTCCGGAATTTAACACCGGATCCAATAGAGTTTATACAGTCCAGTCAGGAGACACCTGGGAAAGTTTGGCTTCAAGATTTTTAAACGACAAAAAAAGAGTTGAAGAACTGAAGCGTCTCAACCAACATTTGAAAGAATTGGGCCCCGATCTTGTCCCGGGCCAGAAAATATTACTGCCATGAAAACAAAGTTAAAAGGTTGCATCATTCTCTTATTCGTCGCCTTGAGCCCTTGGGCTGGAGAGGCGGCGACTGTTGATGCGGGGTCGGACCAAACGATCACATTGAACGGCCCCTCTGTATCGACATTTTTACAGGGAACCGTGTCAGGATCTTCCATCACTTCTATTTCATGGTTTCAGATTTCTGCTTCTTCCACCACACCGGGGATTGCGAGCCCCGCTTCGACGACAACGTTGGTGACATTTACAGCGACCGGCAATTATGTTTTCCAATTGGACGTTTACGAAGTTCCGGGGACCACGACTTCAAACACGGTATCGATTTCTGTTCAATTGCCCCCGCCTCCAACTCCCATTACAAAGGACAATGTCATCCTGCCTCAAAGTAAAAACGTGATCGAAGCAGGACAGCCGGCACGCATTCGATTCCGGTTGACCACCTCAGGAACAACCTCCATGACCATTTATGGCCGAGGGGGGACTGTTGTGGGACGTCCCATCGATCAGGAATTTCTTAACGCCGGTGACCACGAAGAATTGTGGGACGGCATTGGTGTCAGCAACGGCACTTATAAGGTCCGCTTGGAGCAAGACGGCCGCATCATCAAAGATTTCTACATCGTTGTCGCCCGCTAGCCCCTTCATCGTTTCTTAATCCCCTTTTCACCTTAATTCCCAATCCCCTTCAAGACTCCTTCACAGCGTTCCGGCTATTCTCATTCCAAGTTCAAACAAGGAGTGAGTTATGCGGTTCAACAAATGGCTCGGCGTCGCAATCTTCCTCACATCGGCTTCATCCCTTGAGGCCAACACGGAAACTTTTTTTACGCTGCTGGAACCCTCCAGCGCGCGAGCCACCGCCTTGGGCGAATCATTCAGCGCCATTCAAAACGACATTGCCGGTTTTCAATACAACCCCGCCACTTTGTCTACCTTAAGCAGCAACCAAGCTTCCTTCTTATTTGAAAAACAATATGAGCAAGAGAAATACAGCTTCTTCTCCATTGGAATACCGCGGAACAATTTTTCCTTGGGTGGCAGCGTAGCGTACTTCGACACGGGAACGATCACTCTTTTTGACGGCGAAAAATCCGAAAGCGTTGTCGGACAAAGAGACCTAATCTTTTCGGCAGGCGCTTCAAAACGGTTCCATCAATTTTCCCTCGGCCTAAAACCCAAAATAATTTCGACCGAAATATCGGAAACAAAAAAAATACAGACCCTGGCGATGGACGGGGGAATTCTTTTTCTTTCTTCAGCCCGGCTCTCCGCTGGGTTTTCAATTCAAAACCTCGAATTGAGCGGGGCCGGAGAAGAAGACCTTCCGCGCGTGATCCAAGGCGGATTCTTTTACCTAATTAATGAAAACGCGGGTTTGGCCGCGGACCTGCGGAAAATTTCCGGGGGAAAGATTCTTCCTTCTCTTGGGTATGAATTGGCGGTTGGGCCTTTGGCATTAAGAGCCGGGGTTAAAAAAGGGGAAAAATCCAACATCGTTTCATTGGGCAGTGGAATCCGGATCAACCAATTTCAACTTCACTACGCCGCCAATTTCATCCCGGCCCAGGATCTGCGGCATCAGTTCAGCATGACCTACAGTTTCGGAAGAAAATCCACCACGTTAGAGAATTATTCCAACCCATCCGATCCCCCCATCTCCAACGACAATTTCGACTCACTAGAAATATTGAATCGAGAATCTGAAAGTAAAAATAATTAGGAGGTAACAATATGTACTGTGTAAAAAAAATAGGAGCCGCGCTGGTTTTAATGGTTGCGGTTATGGCAGGGATCCAAACGGTCTCCTGGGCTGGCTTTACGCTGCCACCCGCTCCCCAGGCGTTCGATGACAAGGTCGACATTTCCTCTCCGACAGCAGGTCTGATTATCCGCGTTTTGGATAACGACATTTCAAGCGGAACACTGAGGATTGTCCATATCGGCCGGCCGCAACATGGCATGGTGAGAATATCCACGGAGGGGGCCAAACCGGTTCTTACCTACACTCCCGCCGGCTCGCTCGGGGATATCGATCGATTCCCTTACGTGATTAGCGATACCCTCGGAAGACTTTCCGCGGCGATTGTTCATGTCACCTATAAATATTCACCGCCTGTTAACCAACCGCCAACCGTTAATGCTGGCGATGACCAAACCATCACCGGTTCGACGACAACAACGCTTCATGCAACAGTTACCGATGATGGATTGATTCAGCCGCTTCGCCTTCAATGGAAAGTATTGGGTTCAACGGAAGGAATCCGAGATTTTTATGAAACCGGGACATTAAACCCGTTCGTGGTTTTCTCGAAATCGGGGGTCTACACCTTCCAACTCTCAGCGTTTGATGGCCAATTCACGGTCATCGACACTGTCACCGTTTCGGTGGAACTTCCCTTGCCGATCAACAAAGCCCCGATTGTCGACGCCGGTGTGGACCAAATTATTCAGTCCTCGATGACCTTCCTCAATGGAAAGGCCACCGACGATGGAATGATTCAACCGCTGCGCTACGAATGGAAAGTGATGGGTTCAACGGAGGGAATCGCCGACTTCTATAACACCAACTCATTAAAGCCCACGGTTATTTTCTCCAAACCAGGGACGTATGTCTTCCAGTTGACGGCGTTTGACGGACAATTAAGATCGTCCGACACCGTGACGGTGACCGTGTTGCCGACGCCTATCAATCGAAAACCCACCGTGAATGCCGGAGTGGATCAAGTCATCCAATCCAGCTGGACCGTGTTGCGCGGCGTGGCCATTGATGATGGAATTCGCCAACCGCTCCAAATCGAATGGCGAGTCGCCGGATCCTCTGAAGGTATCACCATCTTCAACAAAAACAGACTGGACACAACGATTGTGCTCGAAAGACCAGGAACCTATCGGTTCATTTTAACTGTCTTCGATGGAGAATATACGGTCACCGATGAAGTGATCGTCACCGTTCTCGCCAAAGCGATCGTGAATCCAACTCCGGCTCCGGCGCCTTCGCCTGCCGGAAGCGGCCTGCAAACCGGATCACAAACAAAAGTTCGAAAAGGGACGGACATGGTATTGAATGTTCATCTAAAAACAGCCGGACAGTTGAGGCTCCGCCTTCAAAATAGAGAGGGAGTGGAAATCACCAACATGGATCTAGGCGGCTATTATGCTGGACAGCAATCCGTTGAGGTTCCAACCTCGTCTATGGAAAAAGGGCTGCATAGAGCGGCGCTCTTACAAGACGACAAAGTTATTGAATCGTTCTATGTTTCAATCCTCTAAAAAAGGATCTCGCAGTCATAAAGCAGGGGAGCGGTTAGAAGCCGCTCCCCTGGCTTTTTCTTATTTTGTAGATTTCGGCCATGGCAAAACAACTCGAAGACCTGATCGGGTCCAAACTGGTGATCGGCGTTCCGGGAACAACCGTGACGCCCGAGATCGTTCAACACTTCAAGGACACTCGCGCTGGTGGGATTATTTTTTACCGAATCAATTTCGTATCCCCGCCCCAAATCAAAAAATTTATTACCGACCTTGAGTCAGCTCTCGGACGAAAACTTCTCGTGTGCGTTGACCACGAAGGCGGCCGCGTCATTATGTACCGTGACGGCATCACCGTTTTCCCAGACAACCTGACCTTCGGCCACGCCGGTGATCCCACCTATGCCCAACAAGCAGGGGAAATCGCCGCTAAAGAACTTCGAGCGCTGGGAACGGATATCAACTTTGCGCCCGTCTTGGATGTTCTCACCGAATCGTACTCACCCAATATCGGCATACGTTCGTACGGAATGGATTTTAAAAAAGTTTCGGAAATGGGAATCGCTTACGTGAAAGGGCTGCAATCGGGCGGCGTGTCGGCGACCATCAAACATTTTCCAGGTAAAGGCCATGCGCCGGTGGACGCGCATTTAAAACTTCCCACCATCAAATCAACCTGGGAAGAAATGCGCGCCGTTCACCTTCAGCCTTTTGTGGACGCCATTCAAGCGGGAGTGGATTGCGTGATGACGTCGCATCCGTATTACCCAAAACTGGATCCCGATCCACAGAACATCGCCACTTTTTCCAGACGGATCGTCTATGAATGTTTGCGAGACGAATTAAAGTTTACAGGCCTCATCGTCAGCGATGATCTTGAAATGGGCGCCGTCAAAGATGTGTGCCCGATCGATGTCGCGGCGGTGCGCACCGTTAAAGCGGGACATGATTTGGTTCTCGCGTGCCACGATCTCCCCAGTCAGAAAAAAGTTTTTCAGGGTCTGCTTGAAGCCTACAAATCAAAACTTCTTCCCATGAAAGAATTAGAAGAAAGTGTTGATCGAATCGAAAAGTTAAAGGGAAAACGCAAAGAACGGTTTAGCGGTACGGTGGGTCCGATCAAAGAAGGTCCGATCCTGGCGCGAACCGTGTGCGACAAGGCGGTACAAGTCCTTCAAAATCCAAAAAACATGATCCCGCTTTCGGCTGAACTCAGCAAAGATGTGGCGGTTATCTTCCCGCAGCTTTCCAGCTTTGCCCAAAAAATCATGGTGGAAAAAGAATTCGAAGATGAGATCGCTTACTTCGACCATTTACTGGCCGATTATCCCGGCCTTCATGTCACGGAGATTTACCCCATCAATCCGGATGATGAATCCATCGAAAGCGCTGTTACTCTTTCGAGAAAATCCATGGTGACGCTTTTCTTCTGTTTCGACGCCCATCTTCATCCCGTTGAACAGAAATTGATGGCCGCGCTCCAAGGCGCCGCAAAAAATTTAATCGTGATATTGATGCG
This sequence comes from uncultured Elusimicrobia bacterium, assembly GCA_964547555.1. Lineage (GTDB taxonomy): Bacteria > Elusimicrobiota > Elusimicrobia > F11 > F11 > CAZJOE01. The sequence goes on from CAZJOE010000120.1 coordinate 5,733, forward strand.
CGATCCCTACGACAAATCTTTCCTTCGGCCCAAAGATGCCGGCCTCACTTGTTTTGGATGGCGCAAATGCCAGATTGAAGCCGTGGTCCGAAAAATTTACGGAGAAGCATGATAGGCGTCTCCGCCTTCGTTGACGTGGGGGGGACCCTCACCCGCGTAATCGTCCGAGACGATATTCACCGCGACCTCAAAAACATTTCTTTCACCACCAGCCTCAAAACCCTCAAAACCCAAATCCAAACCGCGCTTCAACCCTACCCCAAACCAGAAAAACTTATGGTCGGAATCCGAGGTGTGTGGACGCCGCCTGAAAAAAAACATTGGCGTAAAGCATTCTCTAAAATGGCCCACCGGGTTGAAGTTATGTCCGACGTCGAACTGGCTCACCGCCTAGTCTTCAAAGGCTCCGCCGGA
>CAZJOE010000121.1:0-6138 GCA_964547555.1 uncultured Elusimicrobia bacterium
ACAAACCCACGAGGATTGCTCGTGGGTTTGCGGGAAAGGCGGCTGGTTCAGCGTTGTTCGCCATACGCGGGATAGGCCACGCGCGGCACGTTGTGGTTCACGCTGCTTCTCGGTTGCGGCGTCAACGCAACCGGCGAGAACCCGCCCGTGATGCCCGTCGGCAGCGAGACGAGTTTGCCGTCAAGCGGAATGATCGCACCCGGCGCCTTTAAAAAGTCGGACCTTGGAATTGGGATCCAGTTGCATCGGAATTCCCAGACTTTTAATTTCCTCTCCGGTCACTTCGTAGGCCGTCCGGCACTGAGAACAAACGCGGCGGAGCAGCCGTTGCGCGACGATGAGTTTAAGCGTCGCCGCCACCAACACCGGTTCGACTCCCATGTTGAGCAACCGAATCACTGTACTGGGAGCGTCGTTCGTGTGCAGCGTTGATAAAACAAAATGTCCTGTCAGGGCCGCGCTGGCCGCAATTTCAGCGGTTTCTTTATCGCGAATTTCTCCGACCATAATAATGTCCGGGTCTTGACGGAGAAAAGCCCTTAACCCATTGGCAAAAGTCAACCCAATGTCCGGCTTGGCTTGAACCTGATTAACGCCTTCCAGAATATATTCGACGGGATCTTCAATGGTGGTGATATTGGAATCGGTTTGATTCAAAATTGAGAGAGCTGAATAGAGCGTGGTCGTTTTACCGGAACCGGTGGGCCCAGTGACCAACACCATTCCATTGGGATAATGAATCACCCTTCTGAAGACGTTGAGTTCTCTTTCGTCAAATCCAAGCTTTTCAAGATCCAACTGCAAACCTTTCGGATCGAGCAAACGCATCACGACTTTTTCGCCGTAGACGGTGGGGATCGTGGAAACGCGAATATCCAATTCCCGGTCTTCCACTTGGATTTTAACGCGGCCATCCTGAGGAATACGGCGTTCGGATATATCCATGTCCGACATGACCTTTAACCGGGATATCAAAGAGCTTTGAATTCTTTTGGGCGGCGAAGGTTGTTCCACCAACACGCCATCGATCCGCAACCTCAAGTGAATTCCTTTTTCCATGGGCTCAATGTGAATATCACTGGCGCCTTTTGTGACGGCATCCGAGATAATCATGTTGACCAATTTAATGGCGGGCGCGGATTCCTGATCATCTTCCACATCGAAGATGGCCGCCTTCATATAGTCGCCGGCGGGTTGGGCATTGGAATGCGAAATGCCTATCTGATTGACCGCTTCTTCAAATTCGTTTTTTGTTTTTTGTTTTTTCTTACCCGAGTAATACTTCTCGAGCGCCGCTTTGATGTCGTTGTCCGAAGCCACCACCATGCGAATGTCGCATCCGGTCAGGAGTTTCAAATCATCCGTGGCAAAAACATTCAGCGGGTCGGCAATCGCGATCGTGAGCAAGTTCCCTTCTTTTTTAATGGGAACCAGCATTTGATTTTTTGCAATTGTTTCAGGAACAGCGCGAATGGCCTCTTCTGCAATGGTCCCGTATTCTTGAAGAGACACGTAAGACACGCCGGACTGTTTACCGAGAATCGCCAGCAACACGTCTTCGGAAAGAAAACCCAATTGGATAAGAAGGGTGCCGAGTTTCCCCCCTTTATCTTTTTGCTCTTTTAACGCGGTCTCCAATTGTTCATTGGTAATAAATCCGAGTTCGACGAGATAATCGCCGAGCCGTTTGCGAGTTGAGTTTAAATATCGAACGCCCATTAATTCATTCCAGTGGCCATGGTTGAAACACACATAGCGGTATCAATAATTTCTTCCACGGTACACCCGCGGGACAGATCGCTCATGGGTCTATTTAAACCCCACAACAGAGGTCCTGCAATCCGAACCTTTGAAAATCTTTGGATGAGTTTGTAACTGATGTTGCCGGCCTCAAGTGTCGGAAATATGAAAACGTTGGCTTTCCCTTCCAGCGGAGAGTCGGAGGCTTTTTTAAGGGCGGCGACAGCCGTATCCAATGCGGCATCCGCTTGAATTTCACCATCCACAATCAGAGAGGGATCTTGTTTTCGAATGATCGCCAAAGCTTGACGAAGTCGGTCGACCAGCGGATGTTCAGCGCTTCCTCTCGTTGAAAAAGACAGCAACGCGACCCGGGGGGTCTTCCCCGTAAAAAATCGGTAGGAGTCAGCCGCACTTCGGGCAATGAGCGCCAGAGATTGGGGCGATGGTTCCGGCACGACAGCGCAGTCTGCAAATAGAAAAGGAGTTGATTCAGCGGAAGCAAGGTTGGTTGACTCGATAAAAAATTGTCCGGAGATCATGCGTTGTCCCTCTTTGGGTCCGACGCATTTTAAAGCGGCCTTCACGATATCGGCGGTCGGTCGCAAGGAACCAGCCACAAGGCCGTCCACCTGCCCGTCTAGTAGAAGAGCGATTCCGATATAGAGGGAATCTTTCATTTGATGGGACACTTCCTCTTCGCTGATTTTAAACCGGGATTGTTTCTGAAGGAGAAGATCTTTATATCGCGCCGAATCAGGGGGTGTCACTTTCGATCCGTCGACCAAGACTGGTTGTGCCAACTGGGAATCTTCAATTAACCGAGCTGCTTGAATAATTCGAGGGTCGGTGCTGTCAGAAAAGGCAATTCTGGGCAACCGACCTTCTTTTTTGGCACGCAAATGGGACCAAAATGAACTGAATTTTTCCACGTTAGAAATTTAACCCGAATACTATTTGATTTCAAGTGACAATCCAAATCTGCAAAGGCAATAATGTGGCCTAGGCGGACTTAGAACTTTTTCTTGAGCGGTCCGACGACTTCCGTCGGAAGAAAGGGCGCCAAATCGCCTTTAAGTCGAGCGATTTCCTTGACGATTGAAGAGGAAAGGTAAACATACTTTTCGTCCGGCATCAGAAAAACGGTTTCAATTTCAGGACCCAAATTCCGGTTCATGAGGGCCATCTGGAACTCATATTCAAAATCGGAAACGGCGCGTAAACCGCGGACCAAGGTTCGCGCTCCTTGTTTTTTCGCAAAATTGATTAATAAACCTTCAAAGGTCATGGGCCGGATGGGGCAATTAAAACGACGGTTTTTTAACACCGAATTAAAAAGGCCAACCCGTTCTTTAAGCGTAAAAATAGTTTTCTTTGAGGGCCTTTCTGCAAAAGCGACAATAACTTCATCAAAGAGACGACTGGCCCGCGTCAGAATATCCAAGTGACCATTGGTCATCGGATCAAAAGTGCCGGGATAGATGGCTATATTTTTTTTCATGAAATTTTAACCAACGTAAGACAAATGGATTTTATCACCGAATCGTTTTTGTAGCACATGGTTGATGGAAGAAAATTCGTTCATGGAAAGCTGGAGGTCGCCATGAACCAGCAGTTTGGCTGCATTTCGGGACCTTGAAATCAGCAGCCCATCGTTGACCAAGTCTCCCACTTTAAAAAACGGGACCCCGCTTTGGGCTTCCCCTAAAATTTCTCCCGGCCCCCGCATCTTTAAATCTTCTTCAGCCAATCTAAAGCCGTCTGAGATATTACAGAATGATTCCAATCTTTGGTTGGAATTCTGTTCCCATTCTCTTTGACTCCTCACGATCAAAAACTGCGAGGGCCATTGTCCCCGCCCTACTCGACCGCGAAGTTGATGCAACTGCGACAATCCAAAACGTTCCGGATTCATAATGACCATCGTGGTCGCACGCGGGACGTCTATTCCCACTTCAATCACAGGAGTGGCCACCAGAATTGAAACCTTTCCTTTTCGGAACGCTTCCATCACACTCTTTTTTTCATCACTTTTCATTTGACCATGAAGAAGTCCCAGAGAAAGAGCGGGCAATAAAGTTTGAAGTTTTTCAAATTCTTTTTTAGCGGAGCGCACCTCTATTCCCATTCGCTTGGACAATCGTTCGGATTCTTCAATAAGAGGAAGAACGACATAGGCTTGATGACCGCCTTGGACTGTTTTCTTTAATTCTCCAATCGCCACCGCTTCATCCACCATTCGTGTCACGATCGGCGAACGACCGCTGGGGAGTTCATCCATGACGGAAACATCCAAATCGCCGTACAGCGTTAACGCCAACGTTCGAGGGATGGGCGTGGCCGTCATCACCAAAACATCAGGATGGGTCTTTTCTAAAAGACGTCCCTCTTGAAAAGATTGGGACTGGGTTGCTTTGCTGATAATTTTAGCCCGCTGCCGAACACCGAACCGGTGTTGTTCATCGACAATCACCAGGCCCAGCTGATGGAACTCAACCTCTTCATTAAGAATGGCGTGGGTTCCCACCAAAAGATCGATTTTTCCTTTTTTTAATTTTTCGATAATTTTTTTCCGCTCTGGCGGCGGCGTGGAACGAGTGAGAAGAGCGACTTTCACCGGCAAATCTTCCAGGAAACGGTCCAATGACAAACAGTGTTGCTCGGCCAGAATTTCCGTCGGAGCAAGAAGCGCCGCTTGACGTCCGTTTTCAATCGACAAAAGCGCAGCGGATAAAGCAACACAGGTTTTCCCAGAACCGACATCACCCTGGAGAAGCCGGTACATGGGAGCGGGCTGCGCCATGTCATGGAAAATTTGATTGATCATTCGGGTTTGAGATTTGGTGAAGGCGAAACCCAGTCGATGTTTGAAAGGCGTTAACAACGTCTTGGTGGGAACAGAGGAGAAACCTTTGGCATGCTGGGACCGGTCGCGGCGGCTCACTTCCAACGCCAACTCCAAGAAGAAAAATTCATCAAAGGCGAGGCGCTCTCTCGCTTTGTCCCGGTCCGCCCACGTTTTGGGAAAATGAAAGGAAGTTAAAGCCTGCGCGATCGGCATCAATTTTTCAGATTCAATGATTCCGCGAGGAAGATATTCCCCTACTTTTTCGGCTTCTTCTTCTATCAAGCGGGCCATCAATTGGCGCAACCATTTATCACCGACTCCTTTTAGCGCTGGATACACGGGAAGAATTGAATTCCAGTCAGACGGAGTGGTTTGACCATTTTCAACTGGTTCATATTCTTCGACTTTTAGTTCCAACCCCTTTTTTCCTATGTCAATCAAACCAAAAAGGCAAACCCATTTTCCCGGCTGAATGTGTTTTCGAATACCCGCGAACACGTCAAACTTATAACTCAAATGTCGGAACCATACCGCTTCAATGAAACGTTCGCCCTCTTGAACCATCGCACGAAATTGCCCAAGCTGGGGACCCGCTTGACGGTACGTGGCGGATTGAACCAGGACTCTCACCGACGTTTTTTTTCCAACTTCAATTTGAGAGAGAGGAATAATTCGGCGATCTTGATGGCTCCGGGGAAAATAAAAGAGGAGGTCAGAGGGAGAAGAGATTCCCAACTTGGAAAGAAGTTCAGCCCGGTGGGGGCCGACTCCCTTGACGTATTGAATGGGCGGAGCGCCCACCGTCATGGCGCCTCGTCGCCGGAGAGAGGGACTCGGACGGAGAGATAAGAATCTTTTACTTTTTTGTCGAAAAGTTCATAACTTTCCAAGGCATAAGTGATCGTAATGTCGTTATGCAGATTGAAAGTTAATCCACCGGTATAGTGGCGCTCATCCGGATCCCCAATGTCACTGGAAAATACACCGGCCCTTAAAGTTATACTTTCACCGATGGGAGACTCGGTTCCAAACCGGAGAAAATCTTCTTTTTTTCCACCCTCCCGATAATAACGCGTATCGGACTCTGCTGAAAAAAGAACGCCTGGACTCAAACGCCATGTGTTTCCGATCCGCACGCGCATGGGAAGCATGTCGCGTTTATAATCTTTCCACCACATGAAGCCAGGGAAATTCTGAAGCACCATTCCCCACATAAACGGCCCGGTGGGATAACGGAGCCCGATATTGAGACGAAGTCCGTTCCCTGTGTCCGTTTCAGTTTGATCGGGAAGTCCTGTTTGACGAAGGGTTGATCCCAAACTTCCGTGCAAATAGGCCAGCGACATTCCCACCGTGCCATCTCGATATTTTTCGGCGGCGGCAAAACCAATGGCATCGGCGGAAAATTCATATTCATGGGTGCTTTCGTTGACCGCTCCACGGCCCATCGGTTCAAAGAATATAGAACCCTTTTCAGCTCCCATCGAAATATATTGGAGGACTTTGTTGCGAACGGGATCGGAGGATTTCATCACGGATTCGGACCAATC
>CAZJOE010000122.1:0-6111 GCA_964547555.1 uncultured Elusimicrobia bacterium
GAGGGCTCCCGCCGCGCAAGCCATGGTGTTGGCGGTGAACTGTCCCCCGCAGGATCCGGCCCCCGGACAGGCGGAACATTCGATGTTGTGCAATTCTTCCGCATCGATTTTTCCGGCGGCAAAAGCACCGACGGCTTCGTAGACTTCTTGCACGGTTAAATCTTGGCCTTTGTAAGTGCCGGGGCGGATGGTCCCTCCATAAAGAAAAATCGCCGGCACGTTCATGCGGAGCATCGCCATCATCATTCCAGGAAGGCTTTTATCACAGCCGGCTAAAGTCACGAGCGCGTCGTAACCATGGGCGCGCATCATGAGTTCAACTGAATCGGCGATCACTTCCCGGCTGACCAAAGAAGATTTCATGCCTTCATGCCCCATGGCGATTCCGTCGGAAACGGCGATGGTCACAAATTCACGCGGAGTTCCACCGGCAGCGGTCACGCCTTTTTTAGCGGCTTGCGCTTGGCGGCCCAAGGTCATGTTGCAAGGAGTGGCTTCGTTCCAAGAACTCGCGACCCCGACAAAGGGCTGATTAATTTCTTTATCGCCCAGTCCCATGGCCCTTAAAAAGGCCCGGTGAGGGGCCCGGTCCGGGCCCTCGGTTATAATCTTACTTTTCTCTTTTAGATCGATTTCTTTAGGCATTCTTGTCTCCGACGGTTAAATTAAGTTGGAAAACAGCGATGGTACAAAAATTATTAGCATCTTTTGCCTTTCCAAGTTCCCATCCCCTGAGTTAACATCTTCCTTATCTTCCATATCTGAAGGGGGTTCGTTGGCTCGAAAAGATATTTTGAAAGGTCTTTCTTTTCTCGATTCGGTCATCGAGAACATTCCCCATATGATTTTCGTCAAGGATGCCAAAGAACTCCGGTTCGTCCGGTTTAATAAAGCCGGAGAAGATTTGGTCGGATATACGAAGAAGGACATGATTGGGAAAAATGATTATGATTTTTTCCCCAAAGCGGAAGCCGATTTTTTTACCCGCAAAGACAGGGAAGTTCTTAAAAGCGGAAAACAATTCGATATCCCCGAGGAGCCGATCCATACCAAGAAAAATGGGATTCGTGTGCTCCACACAAAAAAAATACCGATCTTGGATAAAAAGGGCAAGGCTTGTTACTTGTTGGGCATTTCGGAGGACATCACCGAACAACTGCGGTTGGAAAGGGAGATTGCCGCCATCAGTGATCGAGAGCAGCGCCGCCTGGGGCAGGATCTCCATGATGGGTTGGGCCAGCATTTGACCGGCGTGGCCTTTATGAGCAAAGGTTTGGCCCAGAAATTAACAACCCAAGGCCGTCCCGAAAAAGAGGAGGCCCAGTTGATCGCTGAGTTGGTCAATCAGGCGATCGTGTCGACTCGAAATATCGCCCGGGTCCTTAACCCCATTCAGCTGGAGCAGGCGGGGCTCGCGCCGGCCTTGACGGAACTTGCTTCCAGCACTGAAAGATTGTTTAAAGTCGAATGCCGGTTCAACGCGACTGTGTCGCTCGACTTCGGAAATAAGATGATCCACACCCATCTTTACCGAATCGTTCAAGAGGCGGTGGACAACGCGATTAAGCATGGTCACGCTTCGCGTATTTGGATAGATTTTTCGAATGTGGACGGCCAGGTTCTTTTGAAGGTGACCGACAACGGCGCGGGATTTTCCAAAGAGTTTAATATGAATCGCGGGATGGGAATCAGCAACATGAATTACCGGGCCAAAATGATCGGCGGCACGTTTCAACTGACGTACAATTCGAAGGGGGGAACGAGAGTGGCTTGCCAGTTCCCTTCTCGAATGAATTAAAAAGGACATAACGTGGCACAGCAACAAATATCTGATAAAGCAAAAGGGGTCTCAAGAATTCTTGTGGTGGATGATCATCCGATCCTTCGCCAAGGGCTTTCTCAACTCATCAATTTAGAGATGGGTCTCGAGGTTTGCGGAGAAGCCGAAGACGCCAATGTGGCGCTTAAATTAATTGTTACCTTAAAACCCGAAGTCATGATTTTGGATTTGTCCTTGAAAGGCATGAATGGGTTGGAATTTTTGAAAATTCTAAAAGTCAAACATCCCAAATTGCCCGTGCTGGTCCTTTCGATGCATGAGGAATCGTTGTATGCCGAAAGGTCCATTCGCGCCGGCGCGCGCGGTTATATCATGAAGCAAGAAGGGACCGAGCTGTTAATCACGGCGATCCGAAAAGTATTAAGTGGTGAAATTTACGTCAGTGAAAATTTAACCAGCCAAATGTTAAGCCGTTTGGCTGAAAATCCGATTGATTCCACCAGGTCGCCGATGGATCAATTAAGCGACCGGGAACTGCAAGTATTTCAAATGATCGGCGAAGGGTTGGGGACCCGGCAAATCGCCGAGAAACTTTGTATCAGCGTTAAAACGGTTGAGTCGTACCGGGAACACATCAAACAGAAATTGAATTTAAAAAATTCCGTTGAGCTTATTCATCAAGCGATCGAAAACTTCCGCAGCAAAAAGTCCTGATAATCTAGGGGATCCCCCGATATAAGAATTATCCCAACCCCGATTCAAAATCGCCTGGGGTTGTCGTATAAAAGCGCCATTATGTTAACGATTCCAAAAGAAATCTTATTCTTATATTGCTCGTTAATTCCCCACTTCCTCGACTAGCCTAAATTTGGACGGACAACCCGTCCTCCTCATGGCGGTCCTTCTTTTCATGGAGAAGGACCGCCTGTTTTTTTGCCCCAATTGTTACGATTTGTTTACCAGGGTTTAAGGGGAATTTAATGTCGTTTTTGTTGAATGGTCCCTATGCAAAAAGTAGTTCTCCTTCGCCGTATTTCAGGCTTTCTGGCCGGTCTCCTATTCGTCCAAAATTGCGTCCTGGCGCACGCCCTCGAAACCAATTTTTGGGAAGGGAGAAAGGAAGCGCTGGAGGTAGCGAGTTTACTCCCGAAAGCAGGACTAATCCGTCATTCCCGCGAAGGCGGGAATCCAGTCCTTCAACCTGTTTCTCTGGATCCTCGATTGAGACATTCGAGGATGACGACATCATTAGAGTTTCTCAACTCAATTCCCGCTTCTCTAGGTTCAATCCGTAGGATTACTCAGGGTCGCAGCTCTTCCAGTATTCTCTTTCACATTCAGGACGTCCACCTCAACTCCGAAGCCCAGTCCAATATTCAAAAAACCCTCCAGTTCTTGGTCGATGCCAATCAAGTTGATTTGGTGGCTTTGGAGGGGGCTTTCGCTCCCATCGATTTGGAGTTGTTCCGCAAGTTTCCGGAACCTTCGGCCGTCCGCAAAGTCGCGGATTATCTTCTCCAGGAAAACAAAATTACCGGTCCTTTGCATGTTGGGCTCACTTCTTCTCATCCTATTCCTCCCTTTGTTGGAGTTGATGACGACTCCCATTACCGATCCAATGTCGAAGCTTATCTTCAGTCATCCCAGATTGTTGAGGGGCAAAAGAAAATGCTTCTAGAAAAGAAGACAGCATTGGCACAGGAAAAGCTGTCGTTATTTAATTCCAGATTGATGGTGTTTGATAAGCAAGTCGAAGCCTATCGGAAAAAAGAGACGTCGATGGGGGACTATGTAAAAGTTATTTCCGACCAAACAGCAGATATTTCTCCGGTTGTGGAAACATTCCTGGAAGCCTTCAAGATTGAATCATCTCTTAACTTTTCTCAAGTAGAAACCCAGCGAAGCCTTTTACTTTCCTCGCTTCTTAATAAATTAAGCAAAGCTCAAAGCTCAGGTCTCATGCGGCAAAGCGTGCAATATCGAATGGGAAATATTTCACACGCGGATTTCTATGAATATTTGCGGTCCCTTTGCCGTCAAGGCAAGGTCCGGCTGGAACAATTCCCCGCGATGGATTCTTACGTCCAGTACGTCCTTTTGTCCGAAAGCATCGACGCCGAAAAACTAACGGAAGAAATGCGGCGGATCGAAGATGGTATTTATTCTTCTCTAGCGGCAACAGAGAAAGAAAGAAAGCTGATCGCTGATTCACGTAAGCATTACTTGACTGGTCAACTTTTGGATTTCGCCCTGACCAAAGATGAATGGCAGGAATATAAATCCTTAAATTCAGAACCCAGATCTCAGATCTCAGAACTAAAGCCTTTCGAATCTTTTTACATAGAAGCTGAGGCCCGCGACCAAGCCATGGCGCAAAACCTTCTCAAATCCATGGAAGTCCACAAAGCCAAAGTCACCGTGCTCGTGACCGGTGGTTTCCACTCCAAGGGAATTGAGAAAGAGGCGAAGAAGGCGGGACTCACCGTTGTTTCTTTCGTTCCGAAAATTACGAAAGTTGATTCAGAGAATGGCAGCGCCTACTTAACTGTTTTCGCCCAAGAAAAATCTTCGCTCGATAAATTATTCGAGGGAGAGAAACTGTTCCTGTCGCAGGAGCAATTTCCGACTGGCGCACAAAATGCGGCCGGCCTCATGATGCTTTCTTTGGGCAGAGGGGCGCATCTGGATTATTTCTCCAAAGTTTTTAAAACATTCCGGGTTTCTGGAATGAAGCGAACGCTGGAAGGGGTCAAACTTCATCTTAAGGACATCAGGCACGATCTCTCAATCGTGTTCATCAAATTTAAAAACGGCGAATTCGACGCACTTCCGATTCTCGTCGTATCCGGGGTTTCTTTTTTATCCGGCGTCGCTTTATTTAAGTGGGCGCTCATGCGCCCGGATTTACATATCCCTCTTGTTACGCCACTTATATTGATATTTTTACCTCTCATTAATTTCCTTCCGCCGCTTTATTCCAGATTGTTTTCGGCGGACGGCGAGACATTTCGACTTCCCTCAATTATTGATTTTCTGATTAATTTTTCTCAATCTGAAAAAACATTTGATTCCTCGTCTGTAGCCGACCCGCTGGACCTGGCTGAAGCGGCACTGGCGCAAGCCACCAAGTTCCTTCATGACTATCAAACGGATTCACTCTACGATCTTGCAAAAATCATTCAATCTCTTGAGAGCAGTCTAGAAGATGTTAAAAATTTGTTGCCCAGCTCATTTAACAGGAAGAAAAATGAAAGACAGAAGTCTATTCTCTCGCAGCTTTATTTGCGTTTGGGGGAGGCGGGATTAAGTAAGACGCATATCTATCTGGATGGCCGGCAGTTAACGACGAGAGCCAAATTTGTGCTCGAACATTCTTTGCGTGATTTTGCCGCCGCTCTTCGGCTGAGCCACGATGTGGAGACACATGCGGCGGCCCGATTGGGCGGCGGTCGCGTGGACGCCTTGTTGGGGAGAATGGAAATGGCTGAGGCCCGTGAGATAAGGCAGAACAAATTGGCATTTTTCTCTCCCGCGATGTTTTTTTCAGCGGCAACAATGTTTAGCAAGGCGAGGAAGTCGCTTCAAGTCGCTGTGAAATTAATGGCAGAGCATCCGGATGTTCCGACAATCAAAAACGAATTGGCCGCAGTCGAGGCGATGTTGACCGAAGCCCGCAATCACACCACTCTGGGTTCCAAGGCCGCAAGTTTTTATCAGGCCATTTACCGAATTTGGATCGGAGAGGGGAACGGCCACTCAAAAATTCGAGCCTTATTAAATGCTTTCACTCACATACCAGGGATCGGCAAGTTGGTCACACGAATTGGGGCCCGGTCTCATTGGGAGGCGGCCGCCGCGGAACTCTTGATTGCGGATAAAATTTTGGAACAAGCCGGAAGGGATAAAGCCGAAGTGATTGGGTTTAACGCGGTTGAACATGCTGAAGATGGAGCCTATCTTTCGGAAACAGACATTATTATCAAGCTGAAGGAAGGGAACAATCTCGAATTAACTCCGGGACTTTATCTTGTGCAGGGGACCTATTCGCGAAATGGAAATGGCCGATTATTTAAAGCCGGAGATGAGAGCCATTATACCGCCACCTTGAACCGCATGCGGGCAAAAGGCTTTAACATTTACGGCGTCATCAGGGTCACTTCCGGTGAACGTGGAGATGAATGGCCGGGAATTAGAAGAATTTCTAAAGGGATGTTCACGATCTCTAACTTAAAAATTAATGTGACTTCCAAATCCTCCTCGGGTTCAGATTCCATGCATTCCCGAAATCAAATTTCAGAATGGATGGCGTCGTTCCCTTCGCTGGAAACCAT
>CAZJOE010000123.1:0-6102 GCA_964547555.1 uncultured Elusimicrobia bacterium
TTAAAAGGGAGCGGAAACGCTTGGGCCAAGATGCCTGTGACAAAAAAATCATCACGCCAATTGTTCCCACAACAGGAAGCGCTGTGAACTTAGACAGCAGAGCCAATCCGGAAAAAATCCCCGCCCACCAAATATTTTTTTCCCGGCCCAATGTATGCCAATGGAGATGCGCCCTCAAGGCCAACGTGATAAACAAAAACATCGGCATTTCCAAAAGCGCCAATGTGGACCGCGACATAAAAACCGGAACGGATACATAAGACACTAATACAAGCAGCCCACCGGCCTTGCCCCAAACAGAACAGGCCATGTCGTATAAGAAAAATCCGAGGACAATCGAAAGAAGAATGGAGGAGATCCGACTCAAGAAAATGGCATTCAACGGATCGACCGCTTTCTCATAAAAGAATCGATAGCCTGCTTGAGCGGCACCCTGCTGTAAGAGAGAATCAAAAGGAGGTTCATTCTTTTGCGCGATAAAAAATAAAGAAATGCCGGAAAGGACGCGGGAGAGAAAAGGGTTATTCGGATAAAAATCCAACGATCCTGTTTTTAAATGAACATGTCCGGAAAAAGGGTAGCTGATCTCATCCCAAGTGGGGGACAAATGGCGGGCCGCGTAAATTGAAAGTATTAAGTGAATTCCCAGAAGAAAAAAGGCGGCTCGATTCTTTGAAAATAAAAACCGAATCATCGCCAATCCACTTGATAAATATCCAACTGAGAATGGAAAAATGTTTCGGAGACTTGTCCTCGCAAAATATAAGGCGCTGAGACCACGGCGGAAAGCGGTTTTAAATGAAAGGTCCCGTTTTCCGCATTTTCCTCCAAAAGATTCCTTCTTTTGAATTCATCGTCTATAACCAAGATATCTGGTCTAAGCCGAGCCAAGCATTCGGCCGTTCTGTTTTGGCCGGAATAATAATAATCCGTGATCAATGCGCCTAGGTCGCGGAACTTATCTTTATAGGGGAACCAAACGTAATGGGGCGCCAAAATAAGCCGCCATTTGGGAGGCAAAAAAGAATCCAATTTTTTCAAACTAACTTGAAGAGGAATGTTCTGCGTGGCCACCGTATATTGATGATATTGGGCGGAAACGATGGAGATAAAGAGAAACCAAACAACGGCGGTAAATTTGAACAAAGAAGAAAAACCAACTCGGTTTTTTTCATTCAATAAACCGTTCCGCTTGAGAGCATAGATAGAGACCAACAACGCCCCTATCCCATAGGCCGCCCAGGCTTTCATAACAAGGGGAGCGAACATTCCCCACGTCAAACGTCCGACCGACGCCATGAAAGACGCGTCTGAGACCCAACAAGCCAAAACCATCAAAAGACTGCTCGCGCCAATAATCAGAAATTTCTTATCCGTGGCTCCTTCCAACCAGGCCACCAGAAGCACCAGCACGATCGGGGCAATGAAACTGGTCGCAAAAAACCACAAGCCGGTAATAAAAGAACTCAGCAAGAGAAATGCGGCCAAAATATTTCTACTCTTTAAAAGTTGGTCCTGGATTAGGGGAGCGGACTGGTTTGCCCAGACAACGAGTCCATAGGCGATAAGAGGCGCTGCCATCAAGGTGGCGAGGGTGTTGTAAATTATTTCCGGACGAATGTGTCCGTAGCCCACCGTGAAAAATACCAGTATAAAACCAAAGATAAAATAGGTCATGATTTTTGGTTTTGGAGTGTGTCCCGCAATCCAAAACACCGATAGGGCATAGGAAAAAAATGTTGCGAAGCCGGCCGTTATCCACAGAATGGGGTGATGGAAGATTTCCGAAAAATAAAAACTGGCCGGCCGAGCAAAACAAAAAATCGAGTCTCCCAGCAATCTTAAGGGATTGAGGCGTTCTTTCCAGACGACTGCTTTCTCGTTAAAGAACGCAATATGGAAAGTGAATTTATCCAGCATCATATTTTCAAAATCAGCGAAGAAAAAGCTGACGATCATACCGGTTCCCACGCCCACGGAAAGCCACACCAACAGATTCCACAGGCGACCTTTTAGGTCATCGCGAAGAATGACAATACAGGCGGAAAGAAGCACGATGGTCAGCGCGTTCAAATGAATTCCGATGGCCGCCACCGCGGAGATAAAACCGGCGATAAAGATCTTGGTTCTGAAATTAGAAAGAGAGGACGTGAGGATCCAGAAGGAGAGAAGTAGGGCCAGGGCCAGCCATATATCGGGCCGTATCAAATGGGAGGCCAGCAACGTATCAAATAGACTGATCCAAATAAAACTGGTTACAAACGCGACAGAGGTCGAGATTCTTTTTTTCAAAAGGAGAAAAAGGAGCGTCCCGATGACCACCCAAATGCTCCAAGATAAAAGCCGCATGGGATAAAACTGAAAACCAATGATTTGGCCAATTTTTCCCATCAAGAAAAAATAAATCCCACGCAAGCTGTTCCCGCCCGCGCCGGCCAAAAGTTCAAAGTCTGGATGGACCAATCCGCTGGAAACGGGGGACCACATTTTTCCGGTTTTTAAAAACGTGTGGATGCTAACGACAAAACCTGTTTCATCAACACTGATGGAGGGAAACAAGGACAGAGACCAAAAAGAAATCCACAATTCCACCGCCAACAACGCAGCTCCAGTTATAAGGGAGAAGCGTCCAACCAGACTAGGAGATTGATTTGCGGATGACATTGCTAACGGTTTGAACCGTGTCTTTCTTTAAGTCGAAAGTGGAGGGCAACCACATCATTTCTAAAGAGAACTCAAGAGAGACGGGGAAAGATCCTTTTTGTCCCATGTAAGGGCGCTGGGTGTGTAGCGGATACCAAGAGTTTCGAAATCCAATCTCACTGGCCGTTAAGGCTGCGGCCACTCGGTCGCGATTGGAAATTAAAATGTCGGTCCATTGAAAAACTTCTCCGCCTTTTTCGTCCCAAGGAAAAAATTTAATTCCGGGCACCCCGTGCAAAAACTCTCGGTACCATTGGTCTCTCTTCCGGGCCTGTTCCAGTCGTTTCTCCAATTTTTCCCATTGGGCCAACCCCACCGCGGATTGAAGATTGGTCAATTTAAAATTATAGCCCAAGTGCGGATGAAGATCGTTGCCGCCCGTGCCTTGGGCAATACGCCCCTGATCTTTTAGTTGAAGAAGCTTTTCATAGAGGGATTTATTGTTGGTGGTGATCGCTCCTCCTTGTCCAGTTGAAACCGTCTTGTTGGCGGAAAATGAGAAGCAGCCGGCATCGCCAAAGGAGCCCAAGGCTTTATTCTTGTATTTAGACCCCAGTCCCTCACAAGAATCGGTGACCAGGTAAATTCCTTTTTTCTTCGCCCATGGTTCCAAGACGTCGTAATAACATCCACGCCCATTGACGTCCACAGCGATAATGGCTTTGGTCTTGGGTCCCACACTTTTCTTGATCTGATCCGGATCGATGGTGAGCCGGTGCGGCTCCACATCCACAAGGCGCACAGAGGCTCCGGCCAGGCGGACCGCATTCGCAGAAGCGATAAATGTCATATCCGGAACCAACACTTCATCGCCCGGGCCCACGCCCAGTCCGAGCAGAGAAAGTGTGAGAGCGCATGTCCCGCTCGTGACTCCCACGCAATATTTAACGCCGATTCTCTCGGCCAATTTATTTTCCAATTCCCGTGTCGCCCAACCGTCATTGATATATCCGCTCTTAATGACGCGGGACAAAAGAATTTGTTCTTTTTTCCCCACTTGAGGGCCAAACCAGGAAATGAATTTATTCTTTGGCATTATTTCCTTGGGCGGAGAGGTCGTGCCGGAACTCCCGCCACCGTTTCATTTTCCGTCACATCTTTTACGACCACAGCTCCGGCTCCCACCACCGCTCCCGAGCCGATTTTCACATGAGGCAAAACAAGGGCCCCCGCTCCGATAAAAACACCCCGGCCCACCTGAACCGAGCCCAACAAGCGCGCGCCGGGAGCCACCGTGGAATAATCTCCCACCACGCAATCGTGATGAACCACCGCATCAATGTTCAATTTACAACCCAATCCGATTTTGGCCCGGGGCATTATCTTAACCCCTCGCTGCACAATTGATCCGATCCCAATACGGGCGGAAACCGAGACATAGGAATCAGGCGCGCGAAGAGTCTCGAGACGCGATAAACCATAAGCATGGGCCAACTTTTCTTTTAACGCCGGGGGATCCAAGGCCAGGACGGCACGCCATGTTTTATTTTTCTTCATCAACAACACGGCCGCTTTGTCGGTTCCCACCACGGGGCATTCCGCCAATTTCAAGTTGGAATTTTTATCCGCCACGCCGGCCAAACGAAATTTATTCAGAGAAAGAACCAAATCAATAACTTCCGGCTCGGCGCTGATAATAAGCAAAGGGATCTTATTCAAAATAATTTATGTCCCATTTTGGAATCCGAACCAACAAAGAAACAGGCTTGATATTTTTGGTCCGGAACTGGCGAATGCCCCAAAAAAACCAGCGCAAATATTCTTTGATCCAAGGTCCAGGAGAAAAAGAGGATTCCCCCCCGTACAGCCGGTCAATCGAGATGATGGGGACCTCTCCCACAGGATGACCGTTCAGTTCTGCTTTAATAGAAAGTTCAAAAGCCACCGCCCATCCCACCGGATTGGCTTCAAAAAGCATGTTCTTCACGACGCTCTTCTTGAACATTTTTATTCCTGTCGTTGAATCGCTCAGCTGACAGCCGCTGATTCTTTTAAAGAAATAGTTGGCGATACGAGAAAGAAATCCTCCCACAAGGGACCCGCCCAAGCGGCGGCCGCCGTGGGCGTAGCGGGTGCAACTAACCAAATCACATCCCTGCTGGATCAAATAGAACATATCTTTAATGGCCAAGACGGGCCCCACTTCATCAACGGCGAAAAGCAAGACCACATCCCCTGAGGCTGCGTCGATTCCTGATCGCAACGCATTCGCGACTCCCCGGCCCAGCCGGTTGTGAATCAAACGGATTTTTTCGTCAGAGGGAAAATTCTTATTAACGGTGGCGATTGATATATCGGCAGGATCGTCATAGATAATCAATATTTCATGAGGATGGTCCAACACGGCGCGGAGAATTCTCATCATGATAATAATATTGACGCCCTCGTTCCGGACGGGAATCAAGATGGAAAGCTTATTTTGGGTTTCGGTCATGATGGAGTCATCGTGAATTCATATTCATACTAACAAAATAGGTACAATTCCCTCTTATCTAAACGTCATTTCCATAAGGAAAAATGAAAATTAAAACCATTTGGATCAGGCCCTTGTTGTTTACTTTATTCCTGACCGCCTTCCTCACATGCAGCTCGGAATTTATCCAAAACTGTAAAGCGTTGGTCGGCTACTATCAAAACAGCGGGATGCACGATCCCGGCCCCTCCCTTCTTTTCTCAGCATACACCCATCTCGTCCAATTCTTTTTCCCCAGCTACACCCTTAGCGGTACGGATGTTTTTCTATGGGAAACTCTTTTCATGCTCTTGTTCTCTTTGGCTTTGTTAGCGCCTCGCATTCCGGCCCTTCTGGCCTTGGGGGCCCAATTGGCTTTGTTTGGTATGTGGATGGTCTTTCGTGAAATTAGCCATTTCGGCCACGCCATTGAAGCTTGGACCGTTATTCTCGTTTGTATGGGCCTGGTTCAGGTTCTCTATTGGAAAGGATCGATACGAGATTATGCCTCTTGTTTTTTCTTGGCGTTGTTTCTCGGCATCATGCCCGTGATGCGCCAGTCGGCGGGTGTTGTCGCCCTTCTGCCCATGGGAATGATTCTCGTTGGTACTGTTCTGGTGGGGCTGGTTAACAAAAATTTTTCTCGTTCTCTCATTCCCGCGTCCATCGTTTTAATCTCCGTTATTGCCATTCCGTGGGCCGTCCGCCAAGGATGGGAGAAAATATCCAACACCCCTTTTCTCGCGCATCGCGCCGGCTCACCTCTCTATGTAAGTCTGGGTTTTTCCAACAATCCTTACAATATCGCTTGGGACGACGATACATCTCGCGCCCATGGACTGCTGGTGGACCACATCCCCTGGACCACTGACAATCCCAAACTCATGGGGACATGGCTAGAAATTGTCACCACTGATCCTTTGCTGGTCGTCCAAGGGGCAAAAGAG
>CAZJOE010000124.1:0-6083 GCA_964547555.1 uncultured Elusimicrobia bacterium
TGTTGATTGAGGAGTTTGAAGAGGGTTTGATCCAGAGAAGAAATGAAATTCAAAGGTTAATAGAGAATTTTCAGGGTTACGGTGTGGGAAACGTCCAAGTCTTCATGGGTACGAAGCGCGTAGTCGATGCCGAAATCCAACGGCTTCACGGATCCAGGTCTGGCCCCATATTCTTTGTAAACGGGATTTTTCGGAGAAATCTCCAAGTCATCTAGAATGCGTTTGTTTTTCTTTCGTTCTCTTTCTGGCTTGGAGGAAGAACTCGTTGTGGGGGAAAACATAAGCCCGATGCCTCCTGAAAATTCCAAGCTCGTGGCATTAATGATTCCGCCCCTGATTTTTAGGATGCTGTTCGGGCTTATTTCAACCCCCACGGCCTCTTGAGTAATTTTATCTCTGCCCGTGAACACGTCAGCGGTTAGGAGGATACGTTTTGTCTGGATGGCCAGTCCGGATCGAAGAGTGGTGGGAAGAGGATCGGCTTCCGAGATAAAGGCTTTATCTGGTCCCACATTCATCAGAGAAACACCGCCAGTCGTGATGGCCGAAAGTTTCCAAAGAAAACCTGCATCGAAGGCGAAATTTCCCAAAGATTCTCCAGCCAATTTGCTGGAAATCATTTTGCCCGCCGCACCCAAAGACAGGCGTTCAAATGGAGTATAAGCGATTCCCAATTGGACCAATTGGTCTTTGATATCAAATTCTCCCGCGGGAATTCCGAATTCATTGCGGGCGAGATCATCAGCTTGAAATGAGCGGTAATGAAGGCCTAGAAAAAGTTTATTGCTGTCGGGCCCGAAGAATCCATCTCCATCCCCCGCACTTTTTTTAAAAGTCAGCGGATACGACACGGAAAAGGCCTGCAGTTTGCTTTCCTCGATGTGGCGGATCAAAGTGGCGTTAATGTCGGTCCTGTAGGTTTCCGATAGACCGGCTGGATTGTATTCATTCGTTCCGACGTCCCCCGAAATGGCCGTAAAAGCACCTCCCATCGCTGCTGCGCGCGCTGAAACAGGTATTTTCAAGAAGGAAGATCCAGTAGCGCCAGGTCCGACGAGAAAAGCCGCTTGGGAAAAAGAAGATATGGAGAGAAAAAAACTTAAGAAAACTATTTTTCTTTTTGAGCTCATTTAATCACCGTTAATTTCCCGGTGAGATTTCCGGCAGAAGTTTTCAGGTAATAAAAATAAAGCCCGGAAGCGACAGGGTTCCCATCTTTATTTTTCCCATCCCAGAACCTGGTTCCGCTTAAAGTTTTTATGGTTTCTCCGGCCAAGTTTTTGATCGTGATTTCTAAACCGTTGGTTCCAAAGGAAGAAGGAACGGAGATTTCAACGGAGGAACCGCTGGTCGGGTTGTAGGGATTTGGGAAAGGGTAGGTTTTCCCAGGGCTCGCCGCGTTTGAGGGGAGATCCGCTCCACTTGCGACGGCGGTGAGGACGCGATTGGCGTTCAAACGACCGAAACCAAAACTCGTATCAAATCCCAAAGGGCCAAGATCATCAGAAAAATAATTGATGTACTGGGTCACTTGGAAATAAGTGAGGTCGGGGTTGAGTGAACGAACCAGGCCTGCGACGCCCGCGACAAGAGGCGAAGAAAATGAAGTTCCATTCAAATCGGTGAAAGTAGGGATGGTGTTTGAAGACAGAGTCAATATCGCGACGCCGGGGGCCACCAAGTCCAATTGTTGTCCTCCGCAAGAAAAGTCAGCTTTGGAATATGTTGAATCAATTGCTCCCACAGCAATGACTCCTGGAAGCGCGGCTGGATATTCAACAGTTCCACCGCGTAGGGCAGAGTTTCCCGAAGCAGCTACAACTACGACATCATTCTCAATTGCGTAAGCGACTTCATCATTTAAAATACCTGAAGAGGAGCTTCCTCCCAAGCTCATGTTAATCACATCCGCGCCGTTATCAACCGCCCACCTAATTCCTGCTGCGATTGCGGTAAATGATCCCGTTCCTTTGTTATTTAAAACCTTCACAATCATCAGCTTGGCGTTATGCGCAACACCAGCCATGCCACTTCCGTTATTTGTAACGGCTCCAATAAGACTTGAGACACGTGTCCCATGGTAAATATTAGCGCCAGAGTCGTTGCAATCGTCGTCGCATTGGTTGATATTGTTGTCCATAGGTGGCGTCCCAGTTACTTGATCGTTGCCCAGACAGTTAACATTACAGCCCGCCACGGTATCCGTGAAATTTCCATTCATATTCCAATCAATGCCGATGGTGGTCCCTGTTGAAGTTATAAATTGCCCGTTAAATTCCGCTTGGCTAAGGAGCGCGCCCGTATCAAGAACCGCAATCGTCACCGTGGGAGATCCTTGAGAAATTCTCCAAGCATCCTCCATGTCAAGATGGCTTGAATTTAAATAGTACTGGCTTCCATATTGTGGGTCATCGGGGGATGCATCGACAGGGAAAGCGGACGCTCTCATGATGCCGTTGGGTTCGGCGAATTTAACGTCCGGGTCCAATTGGAGTTTGGCAATAAAGGAATCAATGGTTTCTCCTGGAGGGACAGTAAGAATCTCGGCTTCAAGGGGACCCAAATCCTCTTGGACTTTGGTTTTCATCGCACGGAAGATTCGCGACTTGGCTTGAGCCGCCCCGCCTTTTTTATATTTGACGATGACTTGGTTGGGGAGCGCGTCGATTATTTTTCCGCTGATGGATTTGGCTTTCACCAATCCCTTTGGGGCGCCGAACGCCAAGGAAAAATTAGACGAGACAATAAGGAGGGCGGCTAAGAGGTATTGTTTTTTCAAAGGGACGCGCCTTTATTCAGACGCGTGATGAGATCATCCCGGACTTGATTGAAGTCCGGCATGTTTTCCTTGGGGACTGAAGTGGCTGAAGGGAAATCCATTTTCACAAAGTTCCTTGACGCTCCATTGACCAACATTTCGAAGTGTAAGTGGGGTCCGGTGGAAAGTCCAGTGTTGCCGACATTTCCTATGTAGCGGCCTTGGTCGACCGATTGACCGGTTCGGACCGCGACTCTGGAAAGATGCCCATAGCGGGACACATACGTGCTGTTGTGGCGAATCTCAACCGTGTTTCCATAACCGCCTTTCCATCCGGCATGGATCACCGCGCCTTTTCCAATAGATGAAACGCGCGTGCCAACGGCGGCCGCGTAATCGGTTCCGTGATGGGGTCTGTAAACCCGAAGAATCGGATGAAACCGTTTGGGGTTGTAGTTTGATGAGATTCGAAAGTTGCTAATGGTGAAAGGGGCCCGTAGGAAAGCTTTTCTAATGGCCCTTCCTTCCAAATCATAGAAGTCGTCTTTTTTAGCTCCGGAGATGCGGTAGCGAATCGCGAAATTTTCTTTCTTCCGCGTGGCCTTTCCCGTGTAGCTGGCGGCCAAAAATTTCAGTCGATGGACGGGGACTTCCGTTCCCGCGATAAATTCCTGCTGCATGAGCACCTGAATAATGTCTCCGGGCCTTTGCTCCGTGAAAAAGTCGATCTGCCAAGGGAAAATATAATCGCCCAGCTCGGCGGTGAAGTTGGCGACAAAGTTGGCGTCGTATCCTTGATTGATCAAATCCTGCCAGAGAAAAGTTTTGATTTCGCAAGTGACGACCTTCTCTTTCCAAACGGTTTCTCTGGAATCTTCTTCGTTGGAGAAAACCCCCATGCTGCTGCGAGAGACAATATAGGAATGCGTCGCGTCGTCGTGATAAACAAATTTCTGAAATATTCCGTTCGTGGTGGTGTGCACTTCGAAATTGTGTTTGGGTTTCATGTGGCGCAGGTTAAAGTTTTTCCCAATTTCCATGAGAACTTTATTTGTGACTTCGGGGGAGAGATTTTGTTTGTTGAGCAGCGTCGACATCACGTCATTTTCTTTTACGGTTCCCGTTGAGACCACGATCTCGAGCGGTTTTTCTTTGCCAAAGGGAAGGCTGAACTGTCCCTTAAATATAAGGAGGAACAATAAAAACGCGAGAACTAGAGCAGAAACAATTCCCGCGATGACTTTGATTCGTGTGTTGTTTTGATCGAACATTTTTGGATCGGGCATTATATCATAGGCTCCAAAAATTATTTTTTTCCGTCGGAAGAGAGATGTTTCCTCTATGGCATTGGATCGTTGACACAAAACTATATGTTGTGGTAAAAGTTTTGCCTACCGCTACATAATGTATTTTGCGAGGTGAAATTTTTCATGGCCATTGATTCCCTAACCAAATCAAAACCTAAAAAAGGTCTCAAAATTGATTCCCTGTTTTCAAAATCCGCTGCTGACCCCGCCAGGTTGATGGAATGGGACATTCGCAACTCCGTTATCGCCAATCCCGATGGATCCACCGTTTTTAAAGCCGAGAATATCCGCATTCCCAAGGGCTGGTCTCAAGTCGCAACCGATATCCTCGCGCAAAAATATTTTCGCCGCGCCGGCGTCGCCAAAGCTTTTGTCAAAGTCAGTGAGCCCGACATCCCCATGTGGCTTCAGCGCTCGGTTCCCGATCATGCGACGCTCTCCAAACTCCCTGAAGACCATCGATTTGGGATGGAAGAAGACGCCGCCCAAGTTTTCCATCGTTTGGCGGGTTGTTGGACGTATTGGGGCTATAAATACGGTTATTTCGCCTCCGAAGCTGACGCCCAAACCTATTACAACGAGATGTTTGTGATTCTCGCCCGCCAAATGGGCGCGCCGAACTCTCCGCAGTGGTTCAACACGGGTCTTCATTGGGCTTATGGCATTGATGGACCCGCCCAAGGCCATAGCTTTGTGGATCCCGCAACCGGACACCTGGTCAAATCCACCAATGCTTATGAGCATCCCCAACCGCACGCGTGCTTCATTCAATCCGTTAGCGACGACTTGGTGAATGAAGGCGGCATCATGGACTTGTGGGTTCGTGAAGCAAGAATTTTTAAATATGGATCCGGGACGGGTTCTAACTTCTCAGCGCTCCGCGGCTCAGGCGAGCCCTTGAGTGGCGGCGGAAAATCTTCAGGCCTCATGTCTTTCTTAAAAATCGGCGACCGCGCGGCCGGCGCCATTAAATCCGGCGGGACCACCCGACGCGCCGCCAAAATGGTGACGCTCGACATCGATCATCCGGACGTGGAGGAATATATTAATTGGAAGGTTCGCGAAGAACAGAAGGTGGCCGCTTTGGTCGCCGGTTCCAAACTTTCCGAGAAACACTTAAATGAAATCATCCGTTCCATCCATGCCTGGACCGAAGAATCCGAACGGACCGACCGGAAAAAAAACACCCGGCTCGCGGCGGCCTTAAGAGGCGCGGCCACCTCCATGATTCCCGCCAGTTATGTGGAGCGGGCCATCGCCTTGGCCAAACAAGGCATCACTTCCATTGAATTTCCTGTTTATACCACCGACTGGAATTCCGATGCCTATGCCACAGTGGCCGGTCAAAATTCCAATAATTCCTTAAGAGTCACCAACGACTTCATGGCCTCTGTCGTCAACGGCGGAAAATGGCCGCTCGTCTGGCGCACGGAAAAAACCAAGGCCGCTAAAGACGGCCGCCCGGCGCGTCCTTGTAAAGAACTCGAAGCGCGCGACTTATGGGAAGACATCGCTTTCGCCGCTTGGTCTTGCGCGGATCCAGGACTTCAATTCGATACCACGATTAATGAATGGCACACATGTTTGGAAGACGGCCGGATCAACGCTTCCAATCCCTGCGTGACGGGAGAGACGTTCGTCTCGACTTCTGAGGGATATCGCCGCATTCAGGATTTGGTGGGCCAAGAGGTCCAAGTTGTAGCAGGAGATGGATCACATCGATGGGTTAGTCAGGTTTTTAAAACAGGGCATAAACCTGTCTATGAATTAAAAACATCTGCCGGATATCGCTTAAAGTTGACAGCGGATCATCGTGTGATGACCGCCAATCGCGGTGATGTTTCAGCTTGTGAATTAACTCAGGATGATCATGTTGTTATCGGAGGCGTGGGTTTTGGCCAGAAAGCTATTCCCATTGGATTGGCGGAAGTCATTGGCCTTTCAGTTGGCGACGGCTGTATTAACAATGATGGATATTTGATGATCAATATGGATTCAGCGAGCGAGAAGTCTGTTTT
>CAZJOE010000125.1:0-6011 GCA_964547555.1 uncultured Elusimicrobia bacterium
CTAATATATGTTCCATATTGGCCGATTTAACCGGGGGTGAAGATTCAATCGTATTTTCCAAAATGACTGCTTGGTCCGCCGGAGGAATTGAAATAGTAAAGCAGGTTCCCTGACCAAGCTGGCTGTCCACTCGAATAAGGCCGCCGATTTGCTTGATAATTCCATAACAGGCCGCCAATCCCAACCCCGTCCCCCGGCCCTTGGCTTTGGTTGTAAAAAACGGTTCAAACAAATGCCGCTGGGTCTCCTCCGTCATCCCCGAACCAGTATCGGAAAAGGTGATGATAACGACTTTATTGGCCGGACATTTGATCCCCTGGTTTTTTTGTTGATCGGAGGTTAATTCGCCCAAGTGGGTTTCGATCATAATCTTGCCGTTCCTTGCTATCGCATCCCGTGCATTAACGGCCATATTGATCAACACCTGCTCCAACTGGCCCGAATCCGCCTTGATCCGATGAAGCGCTTTGTCCGGAATAAACTGCAAATCGATATTTTCACCAATCAACCGACGAAGCATAGAAAGCAGCTTTCCAATTAAATCGTTGAGGTCCACAATCGTGAGATTAAGCGCTTGGCGTTTGGAAAAGGCCGACAATCGATTGGTAAGGACCGCCGCCATTTTTCCCGCCTTCAAGATCTCGTCCAGACTTTCCCTGTTGGGATCGTCCGCGGCCAGTTCATCCCGGGTGACTTCCGCGTTTCCGTTTATAATGGTCAACAAATTATTGAAATCATGGGCGACTCCGCCGGCCAAAAGGCCGATCGCCTCCATTTTTTGCGACTGGCGAAAAAGATCTTCCAGCGTTCTTTTTTCGGAAACATCTCTGACGCTCATGACGAGGAACTCATTTCCGGCAACGCTGGTCAGTTTAATGGAGCAATCCACGGGAAAATAAGTCCCGTCTTTCTTCTGTAAATGCCCGTCAATGAATACCGCATTTTGTTCCCGCGACCGTTCAACCAACTCGTCAAATTGAATGGAATCCCCAAATATCAAACGGACTTTGGCCGCTTCTAAAGACAAAAACTCATCCTTGGCGTATCCAAGAGTCAAACAAGCCTGTTCATTAACATCCGTTAATTTTTGAGTCTCGACCTCCATAATGAACAAGCAATCGCTGGCTTGATCAACGAGGGAACGAAACAACCGCAGCCCTTCTTCTTCTTTTTTTAGGTTCGTTACATCGTGGGCCAGCCCTTCGGCACCCACAATGTTTTTATTTTCATCGAGAATGGGCGTTTCCATCACTTCCATGATATGGTTCTTGCCGTCTTTGTCCATCAAGTTAAAAACGAAAGAAGGGCTATGAAACATGCGGCCCGTTCCATACCGTGACTGTAAGACATCTTTAAAAGGAGACCGGTTGATAATGGTTTCAGCATACAGGTTGATAAAGGCTTCCGCCGTATAGCCCAACAAACTCTCAATGGAAGGAGACAAATAAGTGAATACGCTCTTCAGGTCATGCGAGTAAACGATAAACTCTTTGCCCAGATTCTCGATCAATTGACGGTATTTACTTTCACGTTCTTGTATCCGGCCAATCATTCCCACCGCTGATAAATGCCGCCCTTTTAGCTCTTTCAAATTAAATCCGCGTTCTTTTTCACCGGCCGTGTTGACGGAGATGAAATTCCCCGCGGGATCGAAAAGGACGATGGGATCCGGCGCGGTGTTGATGATGTGGGCGCTGTCGTTTAAATCCAAGGGAGCTTTTTTCTTGTCATACAAAAGCCAACTTAACAGGGAGGAAATCTTAAACACGAGAGATCACCTTTCCGAAAGGATCGAATTAATCCTTTCTATAAGCTCGGCCGAATCAAAAGGTTTCATTTGACGATGATATGTTTTGTCCCTCATGAGTCCAACGTAACGTCTTTCCAGCGATATTCAATCAATAAGATAAATTAGTTTATTAGGTTTTATATGTTTTACGCAAACAGGGAGCAAGACATCTTTCTGAGGAAGGACTTGAAGACTGGGGGGCGGGAAAATGAAAAGCAAAAAGCCGGGTTAATCGGCTTTAAAAAATTGGTTTTGAACCGGCTGGAGTTTATATTGCGCGAAGACTTGGTCGGTCTTCGCGGAAATGTCCTCAAGTGAGAGCCTTTTTTCGGGGTCGAAAAAAACCGCGCACATGCTGATCGAAAGGCGATAGAGGTTGAATTGGGCGTTGTAATATTTCTGATTGTTGCGAATCCGGGAGAAAGTAACTTTTGGACTGTATTGCCCTTGCTCCGTCGTTAAAATCGCGAACTCATCGGCGCCCATGCGTCCGACCATATCGGTCGAACGGAAACTTTCCTGCAAAATTTCCGCGGTGGTGAGCAAAGCGCGATCGCCTTCCGCCGCCCCATACATCTCGTTTATATTTTTAAGGTTATCCATGATCGCGAAACAGATAAAAAATCCTTTCTTGGCCCTTTGGGCGGATTTTAAATGGGGTTCAATCATCGTTAGGAATCCGTGTTTGTTGTAAAGCCCCGTCAAAGAATCAACCAAGCCTTCGTTACGGGGGTCCTTTTGGATTTCATGACGCTTGATGGCGAATTGGATGACCCGCGACAACCGGCTGCCATCCAAACCGTTTTTGACGAGAAAATCTTGGGCCCCTTGCTGAATGGCCTCGACCGCTGACTTCTCATCATCCAATCCGGAGACGATCACGATGGGAATATCTTTGACGCGGGCTTTCATGCGTTTGAAAGTATCCAGACCCCGGCTGTCTCCCAGAAATAAATCTAAAAGGATAACATCCACCGCGCCTTGAGGGATCCGGTCGAAAGCTTTATTCAGGCTATCCACCCATTCCAAATCAAACAACGTTCCTTTTTCTTTTAGCAGTTCGTCTACCAAATGATATTGTGCCTCATCGTCATCGATGAGAAGTACTTTGGCTCGCCGGACTTGAATTTTTTCTTCGATCATTTGTGGCATGCTGCAGTCTAAGTTTTTATGACGAACTATTATAGGTGGAGAGCGTAAGGAGGGGCAGATGAAGTTCTTTCATAATGGAAGTTTATTTCTAACCCTATGCCTACTCCTTTTCCCTCAAATTGCCTTTTCACAAGCCTACCGGAACGACCCCTATCTAGAGGGATACATCACCTCGATCATCGAACGGGAATTAAAATGGCCGAGAGATACTTACCGGATCGAGGTCAGAGACGGTGTGGCGACCATCACCATTCCCGAAGAAACCAAACAGGCCAGAACGTCCGACATCGAACGGTTGAATAAAATTGATGGGATTGAAGGCCTCCAAATTGCCGTGGGAACCCTTAAAGAAGGAAAAATCACCAAAAACCGAGCTCTCCGGTGGATGTCCAAAGCGTTGGGAATGTCCAAACAAGTGATTTTTTTTCCCGTGGGAGACCTTTTCAAACCGCTTCTGGCGGACCCCAAACAACCGCAATTTTTCATCAGCTTTCTTCGCTATTCCGACCCGGCCCAACCCAACAGGAAAATCCCCGCCGCTTCAGTCGGATATGGAGAAGCTTTTGGTATTTATCGGTTTCTCGGCAGGAGACCGCAAGAAGGCGTTCAGTTCAATATCGAAGGCGCTTTGTTTGCCCAATTTGACTTAGAAGCCAGGTCGAAAGATTTGATTAACGCCGATTACGTCCTCGGTTTTCCACTGACCTACAGGAAAAATGATTTCTCGGCCAAGTTCCGGCTCTATCATCAAAGCTCGCATTTGGGTGATGAGTTTCTACTCAACGCCCGGGCCAACCGGGTCAATCTTAGTTATGAGGCCGCCGAATTGATTGCTTCTTATGAACTGAATAATTTTCGCGGCTATCTTGGAGGAGAAGAACTTATGAGAAAAGAACCCGAAGACTTGGACCGTTTTAGCCTCCATACCGGAGCTGAATATGAAAGTAAAAAACGGATCTGGCGCAACGCGAGGTTGGTGGTCGGATTGGATTTAAAAAGTTATAAGCAGCATGATTGGGACGTGGACACAAGCTTTAAAGGAGGGCTGAAGTTTGGGCAAACTGAATCCGGCCGTCGCCATGTTAAAATCTTAGCAGAAGCGTACAAAGGCCATTCACCGAACGGTCAATTTTACGACGCGCGCATTTCCTATTTTGGTTTGGGACTTTACCTCGGCCTATGAAACACAACGATCACTCCTCCCCCCGCGAAAAAGTAAGTCACCTCTTTACGGTGGGCCTTTTCATCGGAACGCTTTATCTTCTGTTCGAATTAATTTCCCCATTTTTAGGCGCTTTCGTCGGGGCCATCACCTTGGGAATCTCTTTTTACCCGTTCCATTTGTGGATCAAAAAACGCCTGTCTTTCGCCGCTCCCGCTTTTCAAGCCGCCATATCCGACTTAGCGGTAATCTTTTTTATCGTGGTGCCCCTTTTCCTGATGACGTGGGCGGCCGTCGAACAATCCGAAACGTGGACACCTTCCATCCAAAATCTAAAAACCAACCTTGAACAGTGGCGCGCCGGAGAGATCACCAGTTGGCTGAACAACAAATTCTCAATCAAACCAGCTCAAGTCCAAGAGCAGATCGTCAAATCAGCGAATCGAATTTTAAGTGGAATGGGATCATTCGGCACAAAAGCCGCCGGAATTTTTGTTTCCTCCATAGGAAATATTGGGATGATGCTTTTTGTTTTATTCTTTGTATTTCGAGACGGACCCAAGATCTATTCGCATTTTGAAAGTTACCTGCCGCTCCGGGAAGAGCAAAAAAAAGAATGCAAAGAACGGGGCGCTCACATGGTCACCAGCGTTATCCGCGGATGGTTTTTAGGGGCCATCATCCAAGGCCTCATCGCTTCTCTGGGCTTCTTGCTCGTGGGGCTCAATGGATGGATTTTTTTCGGTTTCCTCACCTGCATCGCCGGTCTTCTTCCGGTTGTGGGAACGGCGCTCATCTGGGTCCCTTTGGCGATGAAACTTTTCTTTGACGGCTCGGCGGGAAAGGGGATTTTCCTTTTGACCTGGGGAATTGTTGCGGTGGGGCTTATCGACAACGTGATAAGGCCTTATTTGGTCAGGAAGGGATCGGACGTCCCTTTTCTTTATTTATTCATCTCTCTTTTGGGAGGACTCCAGGTCTGGGGTTTGAAAGGAATTATTTTAGGTCCGGTGTTGGTCGCGGTGGCGCCGGTCATTTTTGATATCTACAAAAAACGCTACATGGCCCCTGAAAACGACGATCAAGAGAGGCTTGCTAATTGAGGGTGAGGGGAACGAGGCTCCCCCCACAAAAATCCTTGTCCGTATTTGATTCCAGCGGATTTTAAAACCTGAAGGTCTTCCTGCGTTTCGATTCCGATGGCAATCACGTCGATATAGAGGCTATCCACCATTTTTAAAAGCCGCTTCAAAGTTCGGAGCCGCGCCGCATCTTTGCTGATTCCGACCACGAGTTGTTTGTCCACTTTCACAAAATCAGGTTCCAACAAAATAAGCGACTCGATGGTGTTCTGAGCAAACGTGGCATTTTCCAAAGCCACCATAATGTTTGCTTTTTTAATGGCTTGAATGGATTCAACCAAGTAAGAAGGATCTCCCACGATTTTGTGTTGGTTTAGTTCCAAACAGTATTTCCCTCCGTCTTTTAATCCCTGAAAGGCCTTGATCAGATTGGGAGCCGTCATTTCGACAATGGTCGAAGGCGATATATTAATGTGCCGGCGAATATGGGGAGGAATGGTTTCGGCGGCCCGGAGACAAACCGATAAACATTGTTGGTCCGTCTGCATGAGCGCGTTGTTTTCGAGGCTGATCCGAAAAAAATCTTCGGGATTCTCAAAAGAAGGAACGGAAGCGCGGGCGAAAAATTCATAAGCCCGGACCTGGTTCTTAACGATATCGAAAATAGGCTGCATAAGCGCGTGAAACCGGTTGGTCGATTTAAACTGGTCGAAAACATTCTCCGACCTATCCGGACGGAAAATATCTTTCCGCTTTTCAACAAAGCTGACTCGGTTTTTTCCGTCTTTTTTACTTTGGTACAAAACATCGTGAGTTTCCACCAGCA
>CAZJOE010000126.1:0-5996 GCA_964547555.1 uncultured Elusimicrobia bacterium
ACACCGACCTCGCAAAGAAGCTGGACGTTGACGGCGCGGACGTCTAACAGCGCTTTTCCGTTTTCATCAATGTCTTTAAAAAAAGAAACAGATTCTGGAAACCGGCTCTTAAACGCTTGCACCACATCGGACCCCACTTCGTAACAAGCGCCGCAAGCGGAAGGGCCGAGCGCGACCCAACAATTTTCAGGGCGGGTCCCCAAGGGACGCATGAGGTCGGTAATCGTTCGCTCTGTGAGGCGCGACATAGCGCCTCTCCACCCTGAGTGAATGGCGGCCACCGCGCCGGTTTGTGAATCCCCAATTAAAAGAGGCAAGCAATCAGCGGACTGAATACCGAGAAGAACGTCGGAAAGGTTGCTCACCAACGCGTCACATTCCGGTTCCGCTTTCAAATTTTCCAGAGATGAAACCACGTGACCGATATCCGAATGAATCTGCCGCGCCGTCGCCAAAGGCCGTTTTTCCAAACCAATCGCCGTTAAGAACCGGCGGCGATTCTCGTCCACATGTTCTTTTTTATCTTCCCGGTAAGATAAATTGAGCGCTTCTTCAGGAAGCAAACTAACGCCTCCGCGTCTCGCGCTAAAAGCCACATGAAAGCCGGCCCGCTCCAACGGTTCGCAAACGAGATAAGAAATAGCGCCTTTCTCCCGCCATACAAATCCATTGCCGACATCCACCAAACGCCTTTCAGTTTCTACGCTCACATCAGGTCCTCACTTTCTAATTTCAGCGTCGATAAACGAATAAGAGATGGAATCCGGAGGGGCCCCAACACCCTCCTCCCGGTTCACGATCTTTAAATCTTTTTCAAAATCCAGCTTGGGGAAATACACGTCGCCTTTATAGGAGCCATGAATCAATGTTAAATAAATTTTGTCGGCCATTTTCAAACCCGCCTCAAAAAGCCGGGCCCCGCCAATCACAAATTTTTCTCCGGACGATGCCCCGCCCGCCTTCAGCGCGTCCTCCAGGCTATGGACCACTGTTGTGCCTTCGGCCCGGTAGGCTTTGTTTTCGGTGATAACGATGTTTTCTCGGCCCGGGAGCGGCTTCCCAATCGACTCAAATGTTTTGCGCCCCATGATGATCGGGTGGCCCATCGTTATTTTTTTAAATCGTTTCAGGTCTTCGGAAAGATGCCACGGAAGACGGTTGTTGATGCCAATGACCCGGTCCTCGGTCATGGCCACAATAAGAGAAAGCGTCACACTGATATTTCCGCTTTTATGGGCGGATGAGGGTTGTATCCTTCAAGGGTAAAATCCTCAAACTTAAAATCAAAAATGGAGGTCACGGCAGGGTTGATTTTCATTTGCGGAAGCGGCCGGGGGTCGCGGGAGATTTGAAGCTTGGCTTGCTCGACATGATTCAAGTAGAGATGAACGTCTCCAAAAGTGTGCACAAATGTTCCCGGTTGAAGCCCGGTGGCCTGCGCCATCATCAGGGTGAGGAGGGCGTAACTGGCGATGTTAAAAGGAACCCCTAAGAAAATATCCGCGGAACGCTGGTAAAGTTGGCAAGACAACCGGCGATCCTCATGCACGTAAAATTGAAACATCGTGTGACAGGGCGGAAGCGCCATCTTGTCCAGATCGGCCACGTTCCAAGCGCTCACGATATGTCGGCGCGAATGGGGATTGGTTTTGATGTCTTCGACCACCTTTGTGATTTGATCAAAAGCCTTAACCGGATAACCATTGGTGCCGGAAAACCCGCTGGGATGCCACGACTTGCCCCAATGTCTCCACTGATATCCATAAACCGGCCCCAAATCGCCATTGGAGTCCGCCCACTCATCCCAAATCGTCACATCGTTTTCATGAAGATAACGAACATTGCTGTCCCCTCTCAAAAACCAAAGCAGTTCATGAATGATAGACCGAAGGTGGACTTTTTTCGTGGTAACAAGAGGAAACCCCTGGGCAAGGTCATAGCGGGTCTGCGCGCCGAAAATGCTTAAGGTTCCGGTACCGGTCCGGTCCTGCCGTTTTTCCCCATGTTCAAGCACGTCTTTAAGAAGATCAAGGTAAGCTTTCATGCCGGGAATCTACCAAAATTTGAGACGGTAAGATCTCTCCCTTTGCAGCAAGGTGATCTATAACAATTTGGCCATGTCTCTAAAAACTTTTTTCGGTTTTGTGGTGGTGAAGATTTTAGGATCAAACGCCAACGCATTGCATAAGTTGAAGACCACTTTCTGGTACCGCCACTCACCGGCGGTGGTCAAGCTTTTCATACTGGAACGGCTGTTATAAATAATTTGCCCCCATTCGCCCGGCTTTAATTTCATGACTTCCCTGGCCATGGCGGTTCGGCGAGGCGCTCCCACATTGGGATCATAAGCATAAACAACGACCATGTCCTCCCCCTCAAATCGCGTCCGCATACATTCAAAAAACCAATATCCACCGGCCCCCACCCGTTCTTTAAATTCATCCATGGAACTTTTGGGAACCTCAAACCCAGTTTCTTCCATGAATAAAAGGGTTTGGTGATAGCCGTGCGGACTATTAGAAGCAGGCAAATCAAAAACTTCAGGAACAGCATTTCGCACAGCCGCCGCTTTCCCCGACCGGTATTTTTTCGACCAATTCACCCGGATCTCCTGAATCAGTTGCATGATGTCTCCTTTATCCAAAACTCCAACCGTTGGTTGGAGAAATTATTTAACTGACTCACTAGTAACTGGTGTACCGTAACATAAACCTCGGGACCGCTATTGTTCTTTGAATCTTAA
The DNA here is from genome assembly GCA_964547555.1 of uncultured Elusimicrobia bacterium. GTDB lineage: Bacteria > Elusimicrobiota > Elusimicrobia > F11 > F11 > CAZJOE01. Next base: position 2,744 of record CAZJOE010000126.1, read on the forward strand.
CAGAGAGTTAAGGCCTTGTTAATTTATTCTCTTCTACTATTAGCATGTTCTCAGCCTTGGGCCCACCTAACCGGCACCCTCTCTCTGGAGGCCACATGCGAGTATCAAAGACAAAAATCCTGCTTACCCTCTCCTGCCTTTCGTTTCTTGGATGTCAACGAAATCCAATTGATCGTCTCACCGGTCACGATTCACACCCGTCATCGGAAAATTCATCTGAAAATGTAATTGAGTCATCCGGCGGCAAAAACTCCAAGACCTCAGTCATTCACGCCGATTTAAAAGGAGAACTCAACGACGGATTCGGAAACTTAACCGATATTAATCTATCCATGAGAATGCGGAACAGAGATTCTCACGTGACGGTGGCAGGCCATGCTTTATTTCGAATGAAAAACGCCAGCCCCTCATGGAAAGGTGTGCCAATGGTCCTAACGGGTACGGGCGTGGCCGAAGAATCCGGCGATTTCACGCGCGTCAAGTTTGATAAGTTATTTTTCAAATTCCCTAAATCACCATTTACCACATCCGGCGAAATTACCGATCGGGAAGGAAACACTTACAAAGTTACGATGACGTGGAAAAATAACGTGCTGTATTCCGAAACGATTGATTCAAAAGGAACGATCTCAAAAGTTGAAACCGTGTGTAACCCAATCAAAAAAGAACGGGGTCAAATAGGATTCTCAGGTGGCGCCTGCGGCACCGAATACACCGGCCTCATGGAGATCACAGAAGGCCATCTGAGAATGGTCATGGAATCCCTGGCGGGTGAACGGGCAGACTTAGTGGGAATCACAGGAAAATTGAAATAAAGATAAAGGGGCCGAATCGCGTGGAGCGGTTTGGCCCCTTTACTTATTTTAAGGAACTGGGGTACAAGGCGTGAGGGTCGGAACTGGGCTCGGAAGAGGCTTCGCTGAACCGGTGGCCACAGCTGTATAAGTTCGAGAAAAAACTCCGGATGTGTAATTTCTCTCAACCTTATAGTTAATCCATAGAGCCGTGCCGGCGGGAATAAAACGCATTGTCAATTTCCCTTCGCCATACGTTGGCTGGGGCTTGCCGTTGTCATCGGTCAATGTACCCCTCCAAATCACAGGGGTTGATTCATACCGATTTTCTAATGTTGGATTATAAACCAAACAAGTTGCCGGAATTTGAATGACCAAGTCATGAGGAACAGTTCCATCATAAAGCCTAAATTTCCATTCTCCTGCGGACAGCTGCCCTCTTTTCAGAGTCGGAGAACCGATAAAGTTTAAAAGGGAAATTGAATAGGGAGGAGAAATCGTTACCTCGGGTGGTGTTCCGCCTGGAATAATTGCAGTCATCTGAACAACTTTTGAAATGTCACCGCTTATATACGCATGGGGCGCAGCAAACAACCCCGCCACCAATGTACCTAACGCTGCCACAATCATGACCACATAGATTTTCTTCACAAATCCTCCAAATTACCGTCGACAAACATACGCTACCATAAATTAAATGTGAGTTAATTTCAAGGCAAATTACCAATCCTGCCACTTACCTTTAACATGTTCTCCCCTCAGATAAGTATCCTCGCGGTCCGTTTAACTTCTCGCTGGAAAAACGCTCTTACTTCTGGCCAAGAAGATTTTGTCAAAAGTCGCGGCGTTGGTTCTTGATCGGCCTGGTCAAAATAAACCAACGCCTGGCAAGCTTGCAGGGGAAAATCGAGGCTTAGTTTGAATTTCTTTTTCGATAAACGAAGGAGACTGCGCAAATCTATTTCTTTAAGAAAAATTTGGTGCAGGTCAAAAAAATCCTTTTTACTTCCGCGCCCCATCACGGCCCCAATTTTCATAAGTCCGATATCAACGGGATCCGCCAATGCGATCCCGTTCCATTTATGGGTCCGGCGAAGAAGTGGGTAGCGGTAAACAAAGAAGCTGACATGCGTTCCCAGAAGACGAAGATGAAGTGTCCCGTCTTTTTCCTCTTCGATTTTAACTTTGTGCGCAGCCAGATCCACAGTAATTCGCTGACGATTCAGGCCCGTCAGCTCGTTGGTGGGTGAAAAGAAATCAAGGTCGACAGAAATTCGGTGACCATATTGCAAAGCGAGCGCCGTGCCTCCAGCCAAGTAAAAATCTGAAAGCCAAGGAAAAGAGGCCAATAGCGCAGCGGCTTTTTGTGCACCGGCCGGAAGCGCTTCAACATGAGCTGTCATTCCACTCCTCCCAGGTGACGCCCCATATCTTTCCAAGAAAGGGCCCCCTGCTTTGATGGGGACACGCCTTCTAAGAGCTGCCAAAAACCCAAAGCCCGCGATGAAAGATGTTTATGGGCCTCGCTTTTAATGAATTCCTTTAATTTGCCGGCGGGAATCCGTTTTTTTAACCACCGCAGGTCTGAGGAAGTCCCCCGTTCAAGTAAGCGTGTCAAAATTAAGTTCATATCTCGGTTAAGATTGAGGCTTTTTAAATCATGGTCGGGAAAGTAGGGAGCCAAGCGGCTTGGCACTGAAGATTGGCGGGCCGAGGATTTTTCTTTAAGCCGGACGATGTCTCGAGGATCGAGGAAATATTCACCCGAAAATTTTGCCAAAGGAACAATCCATCCCCGTTCGATATAACGGTAAAGGTGGCGACGAGATTTTTTAAGGATGCGCCCCGCGTCCCGAAGCGTCACGATACCAGGGATATTCGTCAAAATGACACCCTGGTCATCCAAGGTCACAAGTCGGACCGCCCCCTTATCATCCCACTCAATTCTCGTCATCATATGTCATATTATATGACATATAATAAAATATTTAAAGGCTAATTTTCTTGGCAGATATTGTAAACGCAAGACAAATCCCTGGGACAGTCTTGATCTTCTTGGCAGGGGCGGCCGTAACCTTGAGAGCGATCCTTAACATCTGGATTGGCCGGCGCAGGGTCCGTCCCTTTTGAGAGGGAAACACTGTTGATCATTTTTTCAAAATCGATTTTGTCCTTCTCGTAACGGGAATCTTTAGAGGTGAGAGGGAGATGAACCAACCTTCGTTTGTGGATAAAAGAAACATAATCCATCAAAACTTGGTCTTTCACGGACTTGGCATTGGCCCGAACTTTAAACCGCATCGCGGAAATTTTTCCTACTTTTAAATCTTCAGGCTTAAGAAGCGGCAAGAATCCTTTGGTGAGAACTTCCTCCGCGAATTTCGCGGACACCCGTTCATTCAGGGTTTCACTATCGGAAACAACGGAGGAATCGTAACGGATTCCCAAGGTAGAGGTTT
>CAZJOE010000127.1:0-5993 GCA_964547555.1 uncultured Elusimicrobia bacterium
TCATTGTCCGGATTGGTTATTCGGGGATATCGTTTCTTCCGGCAGCCTACTATCATTTTGTTGTTAATTTTCTGGGAATCGAAGAAAAAGAAAAATTAATACTTAGGATATTTTATGGATGCAGCGTTTTTTTCCTGATTTCCGTTTGGGTGGGAAATAGCTTCATCAGTGGCTTCTATAAGTATTCATGGGGCACCTATCCAAAGGCAGGATTGCCAATCCATCCTCTCTTTTTGGTTTTTGTAACGATCAATATTTTGCGGGGGCCCTGGTTAATTTATCACCAGATGCGACAGCTGAATGTTTCTCAAATAAGGACCAATCAGCTCAAGTATGTCCTTATCGCTCTCATGGTTTACAATCTGGCCGCTACTGATTTTCTCGTGAATTATGGGATTTCATTTTATCCTTTAGGCGTGATTGCGATCATCGGAACCAATAGCATTATCACCTATGCCATCCTGAAATACCGATTGATGGAAATCCGGATTTTTATTCGAAGGGCTGCGCTTGTTACATCCGTCTATATTTCGCTTCTTATGGGGGTCCTACCTTGCTTGTTTTTTGTGCACGGCAAAATTGTCGCGGATCCGGAAAATTCACTAAGTTTGTTTCTCAGCAGTTTTTTTGCGATGGCGAGTGTGGTGTCAGTGGGTCCTTTTATTTACGCCTATTTTATCAGGCGAAATTACTTTTTTCACGAAAATACCGTGGCCGGCTTAACTCACGAGCTCAAAAGTCCTCTTGCAGCAATTCAAAGTGCGTTAGAAGTGATGAAAGAAGAAACAAATCAGATGAAACCGGATTCCAAACAAATTGAATACATGAATCTGATTGAAAGGAATTCATTCCGGTTAAACTCTTTCATCAACGAACTTCTACAAATTTTTAAACTTCAAAATAAATGGAGACCGCTTTCCGATGATAAAGTGGACATGAGTCTTCTTTGCCGCTCCGTTATTCAAACGTATGAACCGCTCGCCGAATTCAAGGGAACATCAATCGAGTTTCAGTCTGTTCAAGAACCTATCGTTGTTTCTTGCGACCGACAGAAAATCGAGTACATCATTTCCAATCTTCTCTCGAACTCAGTGAAATTTACTCTCCAGGGACGCATCACACTTTCCCTCATCCAAAAAAATGGCGAGATCACTGTAACTGTCCAAGACACTGGCATCGGAATTTCCCAGCATGATCTGTCCCAAGTGTTCGAAGCATTTTTTCAAGGAGGCGTCATCCAAACCGCCAAAGGATCGGGCATCGGCCTCACCATTGCAAAGACTTGGATCGAAGCCCATGATGGTCACATCTGGGCCGAATCAGAAGGAGAGGGGAAGGGAACAACTTTAATTTTTACCCTGCCCCAAACATAAGCCCATGAATCCATTTTTTATTGCGAATGTTGGTTTAGCGGTTTTTTCATTTATATTCGGCCTCTTCGTTTTTGTCAAAAGCCGAAATAGGCCGCTTGGATTAATTTGGTTTCTCTTCACAAGCGCCACTGCCGCCTGGGGGATTGGAGGAGCCCTCATCGCTATTGAACCAAGTCCGACCAAGTCATTGGAATTATGGAGATACAGCTATTTTCTAGGGGTCAATTGGATATCAATTTTCTTTTATCACTTCGTCTGTATTTTTATCCAAGAAAAGAACCGAACCCTGCTCTTCCTTAATTATTTAATTGCCATTTGTTTTCTGCTTATTATTCCCACGCCCATTTTTTTCAATGGAGTCCGATTTACTTTCAACTCGATCTATTGGCTCACACCGGGAGTAGGAGGTTTTCTCTTCATGATTTGGTGGAATGGGTTGGTAGTTTGGTCTCATATCAAACTGGTGCTCAGCTACAAAGATTCTGATCAGGAAAAGAAAAATAAAATTCGATATTTCTTTTTGGCCACCGCCATCGGTTTTGGAGGAGCAAGCACAGAATTTCTCCCGCAGTTTGAACTTGATATTTACCCATGGGGAGCATTCCTCGCTACCCTGTACCCCTTCATTATGGGTTATGCCATGCTGAAATATCAGCTCATGGATATACGCATCTTTTTACAACGAACGGGAATTATGATCGGGATCTACATTGTGCTCCTCTTGAGCCTTACCCCCTTCATTCTCTCCCTCAACAAAGGGATTATGACCGGTCAATTCCATTCTTATACGGGGGCGTGGATTCAAGTTTTTTTAATTTCAGGAGTACTATCACTCGGCCCGTTTTTCTACGCTTACCTTGTTAGATCCGCTTATTGGTTGCGTGGTCACCTGACGACAGGCCTCACTCACGAACTCAAATCACCTCTAAGTAATATTCAAAGCGCCATTGCTATTATTGAAGAGGAATTGAACAAGCCGGGGACAGATAAGGCTAAACAACTCGATTATGTTGAAATGGTTCAGCAAAACGTTGCTCGCCTGGAGACTTTCGTCAAAGATCTACTAACCACTGCGAAAATTAATGAGGGGGAAGTCACCCTTGAAAAAACCAGATTCGATTTCACCGCATTAATTAATGAGGTGTTGGCCAATCACAGATTTTCCGCTGACAAAAAAGGGATCCACCTTATTTGGCCGGTTGAAGAATCGATTTTAATTTATGCCGATCGAGATAAAACTTATCAGGTGGTCTCAAATTTGATCTCAAATGCCATTAAATTTTCTAATTATGGAAAGGTAACTGTTGACGTAAAACAGTCGGACAAGGAACTATTCTGCTCGATAACTGATGAGGGCCCTGGAATCCCAAAAAATGATTTAAATAAAATCTACACCAAGTTTTTTCAAGCCCAGCCATCAACAAAAGGTTCCGGCCTGGGATTGACAATTGCCAAGGCCTGGGTCGAAGCCCACGGGGGAAACATTTGGGCGGAATCAGAAGGAGAAGGGAAGGGAACCCGAGTGAGTTTTACCCTCCCAACAAACACATGAATCCCTTCGCAATTTCCGGCCTGCTCATAGGAATCAACTCTATCGGTCTGGGTATTTTGGTGTTAATTAAAAATCCGAATCGAAAGTTCAGCCTAGCCTGGTTTATGTTTGCCATGTTCACTGGCATTTGGGGCTTCGGGATTATGGCTGTGGGTCTCACAGGCAATAAAGAGACAGCGCTTTTAATCTGGCGGGTATTTTACGCATTGGGAGTCGTTTGGATCGCGCCTTCGTTCTATCACTTTGTATGCGTCTTCCTTGGGTTGGAAAGAAAAAAGTCCATTCTTATTCAGTATGCCATCGGACTTTTCTTCGTTTTGAATATAGGATCGGTCACTTTCTTTAAAAACATTGAATGGGTTTTCAATTCTTTTTTTTATGTCCGGGCAGGTTGGCTTTATGGTGTTTATTTTTCTTGGTGGCTCCTCCTGGTGAGCTTTAGTCATTACGATATGATATGCGTGTATTCTTCGGTTCCTGAAAACAAGAAAACCCAAATTAAGTACTTCTTCCTCGCGACGACAGTGGGATACACGGGCGGGATTCTTTCCTATCTTCCAAAATTTGGAATCGATATTTATCCTTGGGGAAATTTCATGGTTTGGCTCTATCATGTCATCATGGGTTACGCCATTCTCAAGTACAATTTAATGGATGTTCGGATCTTTATTCGCCGAACGGGTTTGTTGATCGGCATCTATGCGCTTCTCATGATCGCGGTCGCGCCTGTTTTGGTTTCCTTTCATCGTCACTTGGTTTCCGGGATCCTTCCGCCTCCTACAACAATATGGTTCCAAGTCGCGGCGATGGCCGGCGCGCTCTCGCTTGGGCCGTTTCTGTACGCTTATCTTATTAGACAAAGCTACTTTTTCCAGGAGCACAGGGCGGCAGGCCTGACTCATGAACTCAAAAGTCCTCTGGCGGCCATTCAAAGCGCGCTCGAATTTTTTAAAGAAGAAAGCAGCAAGCAATCGCTCAACCCAAAACAAGCCGAGTATTTGGATCTCATCGAAAGGAACTCTTCCCGATTGAATGCCTTCGTGGGCGAGCTCCTTCAAGTTTTTAAACTTCAAAACAAGAGAAAACCACTTTCCGATGACCAGGTCGACATGGGTCTTCTTTGCCGGTCCGTTATACAAACCTACGAGCCACTGGCTAAATTTAAGGGAACTTCAATAGATTTTCTGTCGATACAGGAGCCCATTATTGTTTCTTGCGACCGGCAAAAAATCGAATACGTGATCTCAAATCTTCTTTCAAATTCGGTGAAATTCACGCTTCAAGGACACATTACCCTCTCTCTCATTCAAAAAAATCAGGAGATCATTGTAACAGTCCAAGACACAGGCATCGGCATTTCCCATAAGGACCTACCTCAAGTGTTCGAAGCATTTTTTCAAGGAGGCGCCACCCAAATCGCCAAAGGGTCAGGCATCGGCCTTACCATCGCAAAAACCTGGATCGAAGCCCATGATGGTCACATATGGGCTGAGTCAGAGGGGGAAGGGAAAGGAACAAAAGTGACCTTCACTTTGCCGATTAAATGATTATGTTGGCTTCCCAAACAATCAACGAATTTCTTTATCAGTGAAAGACCAGGAACGCGGATTACACATTGACGTTAAACTGGGTTAAAAGATACTCTTCCTTGCTCTGAATAAAAATTGATATGGTAAATATCATAATTAACCGGATATTCATAAACATGCTAGCTTCTCAGAATTCTAATTGATGCCATTTTCATTTTATTTCGCAGTAGCCGGTTCGATTGCCTGTTTTACCATTGGCCTAGCAATTATTTTCAAAAACACGGAATCACCAACCTCCAAGGTTTTTACTTTTTTTTTACTTTCGAACTTCTTTTGGTTTTCATCTTTTGCGCTTTTTATTGTTAAGCCATTCGATCTTGTTCCAAAACTTTTGTCCTTGGGGTTAATTTGGATACCAATATCGTTATTGCACTTTATTCTCAATTATATTGGAAGAAACAAATCCCTCGTTGTCATTTCCTTATATTTAGTTGGATTATTGTTTTCATTCGCGAACTTTTTCGCACCTCTTGTAACCTCTAATCATCCCATCCTGACAATCACTCTAAACCTTCTTTTTTCATTTTTTTACATCTGTCTAATGGTTTATTGCCTATACCTCATTGGGCAACATTATCGGGGAAGTAACGCTATTAGAAGGATCCAGGCCAAATTTTTATTTAGTTCAATTTTCTCGGGGTTCCTTGGGGGGATCATCAACTTATTCTTAGTATTTAGATTATGGAATGGCCCATTAATGCACTACTTTAATTTGTTTCTGATCATTCAGCTATCAGGAATAATTTATGCAGTATTTGCGTTTAATCTCCTCGATTTCAAATTAATAGCTAGATGGGAGATCGTCTTTGGCTTGGTATATGGAATTGGACTGCTTCCAATTTTCATAATTCTGGCTATCTTTGATCCGCTGACCAGCCTGTTTGGAACTCCGAAAGGTTTATCTCTGTTATTTTTGTGTTGCACAATAATCCTCATCTTCGATCCTTTGAAGAAATCAGCGATCCGAATTGTTGATCATTTTATATTCCGAAGCCCCGACTATTTATCCACCCTTCAGGGAATTCACACTATTATTAACAATGCCAATACCTTAAATTCATTAGCCTCAAATCTTTCAGACGAATTTAAAAAACTATTAAATGTTCCTCATGTCGGATTTCTCATATGGAACCAAGAGTCCGTTTGTTACACCCCTATTCCGTCAGCGTCTTTTCAGGACAAAATAATAAATAGACTGAAAGAAAAGATCGACGGAAATGACTTCCTGGTTAAAACCCTGGAAACGGAGAGAAGGATTTTTAAATATGGCATCGTCACAGAAAAAGAATTAACGATATTAGAAAGCAAAGTTCAACCTGGTCAAAAAATAACCCTTTCCAAAGTTAAACGGACCATGAGATGGCTCGACGCAAAAGCTTGCATACCGATGGAAACAGACAATATGCTATGGGGATTTATTGTTTTAGGCTCAAAAGAAAATAACTCTATATATAGTCATGAGGATAAAAAATTTCTCGC
>CAZJOE010000128.1:0-5989 GCA_964547555.1 uncultured Elusimicrobia bacterium
CACATGAAGGAGGACGGAATTCCCCATGTGGACTTTACGATTGTCGACTTGGCCCATCACGCCTTTCCCGGTGACAGAACGGAACCCTGTGACCGGTGACAGCGCGATGTTTCTATCGCGTGCGGCGTCCACGATGGCGCGGGCCAGCGGATGTTCGCTCGCTTGTTCGACGCTCGCGGTGAGCTTCAACAATTCCGATTCCGTGAAGGGGGAAAATGGCGATATGGAAATAAGACGCGGTTTGCCTTCCGTCAAAGTGCCGGTTTTATCGACGACCAACGTATCGATCTTCTCAAGTGTTTCCAGCGCTTCGGCATTCTTGATCAAAACACCGGCTTGAGCGCCGCGTCCCATCCCCACCATGATCGATATCGGGGTCGCAAGGCCCAGCGCGCACGGGCAGGCGATAATGAGAACCGCCACCGCATTAACAAGCGCATGGGCCAGCCGCGGTTCCGGACCCAAGAGTGTCCAGACGACAGCCGTCCCTGCGGCAACGAGAATGACGATCGGAACAAAGTAAGCGGAAATGACATCCGCCAATCGCTGAATAGGGGCCTTCGTCCGTTGCGCCTCGGCAACCGACTTCACGATTTGGGCCAAGAGCGTATCGCTTCCGACACGTTCGGCGCGCATCACGAAAGAACCTTTTTCATTAATCGTTCCGCCGGTCGCGCGGTCTCCCAGTTTTTTCTCAACCGGGATCGGTTCTCCGGTGACCATGGATTCGTCTACGAAACTCGTTCCATCAGCGATGATTCCATCAACGGGTATTTTTTCCCCGGGCCGCACGCGGAGAAGATCACCGACATGGATCTGTTCAATCTGAATATCTTCTTCCCGGCCCTCTCGAACAATGCGAGCTGTTTTAGGGGCCAGGCGGAGGAGGGCTTTAATGGCGCTACTGGTGCGGCTGCGGGCCCTGAGTTCCAATACTTGGCCGAGGAGGACCAGCGTGGTGATGACGGCCGCCGCCTCAAAATAAACGGGAACGCGGCCATGGACATGAAGTGACGCGGGGAAAATCTCCGGGAAAAGCGCGGCCGCCAAACTAAAAACATAAGCGGTGCCGATGCCGATGGCGATCAAAGTGAACATGTTCAAACTTCGATTTTTAATCGAAGCCCATCCGCGTTGAAAGAAAGGCCATCCACCCCACAGGACCACGGGCGTGGCGAGGGCCATCTGGGCCCATGAACTAATTTTTGAACCGGCGACGTGTTCTAAACCGGGGATCATTTCTGACATGGCGGCCATAAAGACTGGAACGGAAAGAACCACGCTGACCCAGAATCGACGAAGCATCGACTGGTATTCAGGATCTTCCTGGTCTTCCGCTGAGTTGATTTCCAGGGGTTCCAACGCCATCCCGCAGAGGGGGCAGGAACCAGGTCCCTTTTGTCGGATTTCCGGATGCATGGGGCAGGTGTAAATGGCATCAGGCCCCGCGCTTAAGGGCGGTGTCGTTGGGGGTGTGTGAATGGAGCAATGTGGGCAGTCTTCTTTCATTTTAGGGGGCCATTTTGGCCTTCACTCATAGAGACGTGAGATAAGCGAGAAATCGATTGTGGTTGGCGACAACCGCCTCGTAAAAGTGCGATAGGTTTGGCTATTTTTCAATTTTCAAGTCGTGCGCTTTAAACCACTCAGCCACCTCTCCAAAATATCGACTCTAATTCGTTCGTTTGAAACAACAGTAGATGAACTTTTGCTCTTTGCCGAAGGGAGTTTGATGCTTCTCCTCCGCGCTATCCATCAGTTGAAAATCATCTCCAAATTCTTGTTGAAGGCTCTTTACGGAGTAACGAACCACGTCCAAACCGCTGCAGCGTTCGGGGCCATCGCTCGCGAACGTGGCAACAATGAGACTTCCCTTTGGCCTTAAGGCCCGCGCTAGCCCCTTTCTGTACTGTTCTCTATCTTGTTCGTCAGTCAAAAAATGAAAGGCCGCACGATCATGCCAGATGTCATAGCTTGCTTCCGGCAGAAGGGCATTCGTCACGTCCCCTTCGACCCAATTTACTCTTTCAGCCTGTTTACCGAGGCGCTGTTTTGACGTCGCCAGCGCCTTGGCCGATAGATCAAAAACGGTCAGATTGGCAAACCCCACTTCCAGTAAGTGATCTACAAGTGTTGAGGCCCCGCCACCCACGTCAATAATGCTTGCTTTCCGATCCGCGGCTGTCTCCTTAATGAGCTGCAGCGACTTAGAGGGATGCAGCTGATACCAACTGAACTCTGTGGGTGCCTTTGTTTCGTAGACCGTTTCCCAGTGTTTCTTTCGATTCATCTCTTACAACCCTTACAACCAGACTAAAACTGTTTCAACTCGCGACTATCTTTAAAAGTCAAATCTAAATGCCGAAATATTTTAGACCGAAAGCCATACCGAAATAAGCTCCAACAGTCAATGTGATGGCGACCAACAAGCTTGGATAAAAATTCCATCCGGCTTTTAACAGTAAGGGCAAAACCAGAAAAAGAACGAGGGACGGCAACACCAACCAAAAAACACCAATCGATAATTGGCTAATACGTTGAACGTCCTTTGTGTCTTTGTAGAGCCAGATCATGGCCAAGATAGATGTGATAGGCAGAGAAGCTAAAACAGCGCCCCAAAATCCGCTTCGTTTGGCCACTTCTGAAATCGCGGTGACCAGGGCGGCGCTCACAAGAATCTTTATTAAGTAATAAATTGTTATTTCAGTTTCCACTTGGGTCGGACATAGTGACAGGTGTAACCGCCCGGGTTTTTCTGGAGGTAGTCCTGGTGATACGCTTCGGCGCTCCAGAAGTCTGACGCGGGGGCAACCTGGGTTACAACCGGCCCCGGCCATTTTTTGGAGGCGTCGATTTCTTTGATCAACGTCTCCGCCGTTTTCTTCTGTTCGTCATTCACGGTGAAGATCGCCGAACGGTAGGACAGGCCGGTGTCGTTTCCCTGGCGGTTCTTGGTGGTGGGGTCATGGGCCTGGAAGAAAAACTCCAGTAGCGCTCGATACGAGGTCTTCGTCGGATCAAACAGGATCTGAATCGCTTCGGCATGCGTGCCGTGGTTTTCGTAGGTGGCGTTTTTTACGTCTCCACCCGTGTATCCTACCTCGGTATCCGTGACGCCCGGAAGTTGGCGAAACAATTCCTCCAATCCCCAAAAACATCCACCCGCTAAAATTGCTTTTTCGGCCATCTTGGTCTCCCCGCCTGCCGAAGGCTCACTTCCCGGTGAATTGGGATTGTGGCGGGCAGGCTTTGATTGTCCACTCCCTGCAAAAGAAAAAATAAGGGCTAAGGCGAGAGGAAAAAAGAGCGAACTCGATTTGCTCACCAACCAAACCCGACCGAAAACGCCAGGTTCGATCCACCCGCGTCGACGGATTGGTTGAAGAGGGTTACGTCGGCTTGTGAATAATTATAGCTGACGCCGAGCGCCACAAAGCCGAAGCTGATAATGGTTTCGGCTCCCAGCCAGTATCCGATGTTGGCGTCTGAGTCATTGTTATAAGGGGCCAGGGGGCTGTCGAGCGAAGCGCGGACATAAGCGGGGCCGCCGCCCACGGACAGGCGGGCCTTTTTAATAGGGAAAAAATCTTTTTTTACGCCGAGATGCATTTCCGAAGTTTTGCCTTCGATTTTTTGGGTGGCGAAAGGCGTTAGCGATGTGATGATGGTTTCTTCCTCTCTAGAAGAAAGATAGCCGGCGCTAATCCATACGGGCCACGCGGTGTCTTTCACATCCAAATTGAGTCCCCAGGCGGATTGAGAATCCAAATCTCCCCAGTCGCTGTGATTCAGGGATTTACTTCCAAAATAAAGCCCGCCCCGCCCGGTCGTTTCCGCCGACGCGACGACAACCCAGCTCATCACGAATAGAAATATAAAAATTTTTCGCATGAGCTTGATTCTACTTCAAAATCCCAACGCCCGCTTACGCACGGCTTGGTAAATCTGCGTCAGTACTTCTTCAAAACCATTGTCGCTTTGCCAGAACGGCGGTGATCCCATTTCGTGGATGCGGACGCCGGGTTTGAGGAGGTGGGAGAGGTATTCGGGGTCAACGGGCCAGGTGAGGGGATGATCTTTGGGGACTTGGAAGAAATCGTTTAAGCGGTCGGATAAAGGAGTTCGGACGGGGCGGTCGATGGCGGAGGAGGCGAGCGGAGTTTTGGTGGAAGGTTTGCCGGCGATCCGGCGGGTTTGAATTTCGGCCAAGAGTTGGGCGCGGCTGAGACCTCGCATTTCCATTAAGATAAAAGGATCGCGGTCGATTTCCTGGCCGAGAATGATATAGACGGCCATGATGTGTTTGCAGGGGTTTTCGCCACCCAGGCAGGAGCAGTCCGAGGAAATATCATCTTCCGACGTTGGAAAGAGCGGCGCTCCGGCGGCCCGGAAAATCGGTTCAATTTCAGGCGGCATGTCTCCGGCCAACAGTTTGGCGGTGAAGAAAGCTTTTTTTAAGAGAGCGTCGGCCACTCTCATCCACTGATTGCGTGTGAACATGGGAAGGCCGATTTCCACCTTATAGGGACGAGACTTCGTTCCCTGCACATCGGCCGTGGCGAACCCTTGATCAATGTGAATGGAAAGGACCTGGCCGGCCTTGGCGTAACGCAATCCACGTTCCAACTGTTTCTGTTTATTAAAGCGGGTCACACACTCCATCCAGCGCTCCGCCCACCACGACTTGATTTCTTTCATAGGTCCTCCGTCCGCAGTTCAAATATATTGCGCAGCTCCAAATTTGAAAGCTCGGTGAGCCATGATTCGCCAGAACCCAATACTTTCTCAGTCAGTTTTTTCTTTGATTCGATCATGGCGTCAATTTTCTCTTCGAGCGTGCCAAGGCAAACCAATTTGTGGACCTGCACTTTTTTGGTTTGGCCGATGCGAAAGGCGCGGTCGGTCGCTTGATTCTCAACGGCCGGGTTCCACCAGCGGTCGAAATGAAAAACATGATTGGCCTTGGTGAGATTGATGCCGATGCCGCCGGCTTTCAGTGTCAGCACCATGACGCGTTCTTGACCGGACTGGAACCGTTCTATCATCTCATCGCGTTTTCCTTTGGAGAGTCCGCCATGGAAAAATAAGGTGGGATGAAGCAGCGTCTGCTGAAAATGACTTTTTAATAGCTCGCCCATTTCCCGGTACTGCGTGAAGACTAACGCGGAATCGTTTTCACTGAGCGCTTCTTCCAGCATCTCCGTGACGCGGTCCAATTTCCCGGACCGGTCGGGAAGCGCGCTGCCGTCTTTGAGAAAATGCGCGGGATGATTTAAAACTTGTTTGAGTTTGGTCAGCGCGGCCAGGACGAGGCCGCGGCGCGATATTCCGTCGGAAGATTCAATCTGCTCCATCATGTCTTTCACGACGGCGCGGTACAACGTGGCTTGTTCGCGCGTGAGCGTGCAGAATACTTTCATTTCCATTTTTTCAGGAAGGTCGGAAATAATTTTCGGATCGGTTTTAAGGCGGCGCAGAATAAACGGCTGCGCCATTCGCTTGAGTGTCTCCGCGGCGCGCGAATCTTGAAAGCGCTCGATGGGAACAGCGAAGCGGTTGTGAAATTCGGTCGAGCCGCCCAGATATCCGGGATTTAAAAAATCCATGATCGACCACAATTCGGACAAACGGTTTTCCACCGGCGTTCCGGTCAGCGCCATTCGAAAGTGTCCTTTAAAAGTGTGCACGGCACGGCTTTGCATGGATTCGGGGTTTTTAATGTTCTGCGCTTCATCAAGAATAATTCCGGCCCAGGTGTACTTGGAAAAAATTTCCGCGTCTTTCCGAGCCAACGCATAAGTGCTGACCACGAGGTCCGCGTCTTTTACTTCCGCGAAAAAAGCCTCGGGGTTTCTGGTTCGTCCCGTGCCGTGGTGAATCAGAACGCGCAAGCTCGGCGAGAACCTTTCCGATTCTTTCAACCAATTGCCCGCGCCTGAGGTGGGGCAAACCAGAAGCGCGGGTCCATTAAGGCGGCCTTCTTCTTTTT
>CAZJOE010000129.1:0-5925 GCA_964547555.1 uncultured Elusimicrobia bacterium
CCACAATAACTTGTCCCCCGACGACCCCGACCTGCTTTCAACGCGCTTTCAATTTGATTTTTAGATCATGAAAAAGTTGTTTTTGTGTGCTGCGTTAGGCCTCTGTATTCTATCCAGTCGCCTTGGCTTCGCCGAGTGGCAGTCCATTGATGGGAAGCCCGTTAAGTGGGGCGATATCATCAAAATTCAGTTGCGCGATCTTCATCCCACCCAGTCCGGCCTCGGGTATGACCGAATTTTTTATAAGTTGGGTCGTTATCCAGACGATCGAAGAAAACTGTTTGATGATTACTGTTCCACGAACGGTCAGAGGGGAGTTCGCAAATTCTCCTATGACTCAAGACTTAACAATCCCAATTCTTTCGAATGTCTTGACTTGCCTGGTACGGACCGAGATCAGATGAAGACGTTGGTCATTGGTCCGGATGACAAACTTTACCTGACTGATGGACACCATACCTTCAGCGCTTTTTGGCTCATGAAAGAAGGGGGACCGGATTTATTTGTCTATATTAAGGTGACCCGTGATTATCGCGAATTGAATTCGATGGATGAATTTTGGAAGCAAATGGAATTTGAAAAAAATATCTGGCTGTTCGATGTGAATGACGCCCCCGTCACCGTTCGAGATTTACCGGCGTCATTGGATATCACCAATTTTCCCAACGATCAGTACCGGAGTCTGATGTATTTCACTCGTTTCGTCGCGTGGGGCAAACCCGGCGAGATGAGCGTTCCCGATCCCAAATTTTATGGAGACGATTATTCGGACGCTCCCTTTATTGAGTTTTATTGGGCGCGTGACTTGCGTCGTACAGTCGACCTCAAAAAATTTGATTTATCAACTCACAAAGGCTATGTGGCGGCCGTCACGGCTTTGGGACAGGCGATTGTCAAAACTCGGTCCAATGACATCGGGGGTTCAGGAAAAACAGCGTTGGAAATGGGGCAATATAAAGCTTTTAACCAACGGGAATTGTATCGAATCAGCCGTCCCGGAACAGGAAAATTGGATTATCTGCTCAAGTTTAAATCGTCACCTGAAGCCCAGACCCTGATCAACAAGCAATAGAGTTCCGTTTCGTCATACCACTGTCACATACCTTTTACCTTATCGCCATGGTTGCGTTGTGATCCATCCCATACAATCCCTCCCGTTGCCATCAGATTATTTACAAGGAGATAAAAATGAGGAAGATAAGATTTTGGTTTTCAGCAGTCTTGTTTACAGGGTCGCTGGCCATGGTTTCAAAAGGATTTGCGGATCCCACCGTTGTGCTCAGCAAGTGGGTTGAAGAAATTAAGATCAGCGGTGATTTAAGACTCAGAGGGGAAGATTTTCATAAGACCACGCCGGGGCAGGTCGACCGGAGTCGCCAGCGTTACCGATTGCGCGTCAACACGGATTTTAAATTGCCCAAGAACTTCTTCGTTAAAACAACGGTGGCTTCCGGAACCGGCGAACAAGTTTCCACGAATCAATCATTCGATAATCTCTCCAGTCAAAAATCTATTTGGATCGACAAAGTTTATGCGGGATGGGTTCCCTGTGAATTTTTAACCCTGCAAGCCGGCCGGATGGAGAATCCAATTTGGCGTCAATATTCAAGCGATGTTGTATGGGACGGAGATTTTAACCCAGAAGGATTTTCTGAAAGCGTTAACGCTTTGGTGGGACCGTTTAATGTTTTCGCGACCGCCCTTCAAATGGTGGTGGACGAAGATTCCGGAAACAATCAAGGGACCGCGACCGCTGGAAGTCAGAAAGACCAATGGATGCTCGGTGAACAAGTCGGTGTGGAATTTAGATTGCCTTTGGAATCCCGGATGCGGTTGGCTTACGCGAACTACAACTGGATCAACGAACGAATGGGTGATTTTTCAGCCGTCGCCTTCAATGAAGGCAATCGTCGCGCTTTTCCTTCTTCGGGAACGCTCAGCAATAATTTTTATGTCAACGAGTACACGGGCGCTCTTTCCAGCTGGGTTCTTGGCAAACCAGTTGTTTTGCAAGGAACGTATATAAGGAACGACCAAGCTCGAGAAGACGCTTTGATGCAGCCCAAAGAAAATACCGGTTATCAATGGGGCGTGATTTTCGGAAGAGCCAAAGAAGCCAAAACCTGGGAAGTTGCTTACTTCAATAAACATGTTCGCACCGACGCGACCGTGGCTGACGTTTCAGACTCCGACTTCGGAGATGGCGGCACCAATCGTGAAGGGCACATTATGTGGTTGGCCTATGCGCCTTATGAATGGATGGTGCTCTCCCTCAAACACTCCAACACCCAAGTGATCAATCCAGCTTTGAGCCCGAATCGAGATGACATTCGGAGAACTCAATTGGACTGGACGATGAAATTCTAAAACCGTCAAACAGACTTAAGGCACTTGTCACACCACTGTCACATTGGACAACTAACATGAAATTAAATCGGAGGTCTTACATGAGATTCAACGGCACAAAGAAACTTTTAACACTGGCTCTGGGTTTGGCGATTCTTGCCTTCCCCGCACTTCAAGCACAAGCGGACACCGTTCTCATCGGAGCGGGCGCCACGTTCCCGTATCCCATCTATAGCAAATGGTTCGATGAATACAACAAAGTCCATCCCGACGTAAAAATAAATTACCAATCCATCGGTTCAGGCGGAGGAGTCAAACAATTCACTGCCAAGACCGTCGACTTCGGTGCTACGGACGGCCCCATGTCTGACAAAGAACTTTTCGGAGTGGATGGAAAATCTCTTCACATTCCCACTGTTTTGGGCGCCGTGGTTCCGACCTGGAATTTACCGGAAGTAAGCGAGCTTAATTTCGACGGAACTCTCATTGCCAATATTTATTTAGGCAACATTAAGATGTGGGACGATGCCGCCATCAAAGCGTTAAACCCCGACGCCAAATTGCCCAGCACTCCCATCATTGTGGTTCGCCGCGCCGATGGATCGGGCACAACGTATTGTTTTACCGATTACTTGGCCAAAGTGAGCCCCGCCTGGAAAAGCAAAGTCGGAATGGGAAAATCGGTCAATTGGCCGGTTGGTTTGGGCGGAAAAGGAAATGAAGGCGTGACCGGGTTGGTCAAACAAAACAAAGGCGCCATCGGTTACGTGGAATTGATTTACGCCAAAGAAAACAACCTGCCTTATGGAGCCGTCAAAAACAAAGCGGGTAAATTTGTTAAAGCGAGCGTGGAAACAGTCAGTTCCGCCGCGGCGGGGGTTCCGATGCCGAAGGATTTCCGGGTGTCTATCACAGATGCGAGTGGAGAAAATTCTTATCCTATTTCCACTTTCACTTGGCTTCTGGTGTATGAACATAATCCCAGCGCCAAAGGGCAAACGCTGAAAGGTTTTCTTGAGTGGATGTTAGACGCCGGTCAAAAAATCGCGCCCCAATTGGGATATGCCCCGCTTCCGGTGGAAGTGAATGCCAAAGTGGCTGCCGCGATAAAGTCTATTCGGTGAACGTGCAGACTGCAATAAAACCCCAAATATCAGTTTCAAAGTCCCCGGCCCGTTCAAACGAACGAGCCGGGGATCGTCTTTTTCGATACGCTGTTCTCGGTTTTGGAAGCGTGGTGGTTCTTTTGGCTTTGGGAATTTTTTTAAAACTCACCACAAATTCAATTTTGGCCTGGGAAAAATTCGGGTTCTCTTTCTTATGGACCAGCACCTGGGACCCGGTTGAAGAAATTTTTGGAGCCCTTCCGTTTATTTATGGCACTGTCGTGTCCGCGACTATCGCGATCGCCGTCGCGGTTCCCTTGGGAGTGGGTTCTGCTATTTTCTTGGCGGAAATGGCGCCCCGCCGGATATCCAATGCCTTTACTTTTTGTATTGAACTACTGGCGGCCATCCCGAGCGTTATCTTGGGGCTTATGGGAATTTTTATTTTGGTTCCCGCGGTGAGGTGGGTGGAGCCTTTTCTCATAAAATATTTAGGATTCATTCCGCTTTTTACCGGAAGCCCTTATGGAGTTGGAATGTTGGCCGCCGGACTTATTCTTTCCATCATGATTCTTCCTTATATCACGACCATTTCCCGAGACGTTATCTTGGCGGTGCCGACGTCTTTAAAAGAAGGGGCCCTGGCATTGGGAAGCACGCATTGGGAAATGATTCGCATGGTGATTCTTCCTTATTCACGTTCAGCGATCCTGGGTTCCGTTTTTCTCGCGTTGGGCCGGGCGCTGGGAGAAACCATGGCTGTGACCATGGTGATAGGTAACACCCCCCAGATCAAGGCGTCTTTGCTGGAACCGGCCTATACCATGTCGGCCGTTTTGGCCAACGAATTTGCAGAGGCGACGTCTGATGTGTACGTGCATTCCCTGATCGCCATTGGCCTTATACTTTTTTGTATCACCATCATTGTTAATGGCGGGGCTCGTTTGATGATTCGTCGCATGGGATTTCGTCCGGCCAAGGCCCAAAGATGAAAAAAAGAAAACTTGTCAATAAAACCATGTATGTCGTGACCGGACTTTTCACGGGTATTTCGTTATCGGTCCTCTTTTTTATTTTGGGATACATCGGCTATCACGGTTTTTCTTCTTTGAGCTGGGACTTTCTGGTGAACCTTCCCAAACCCGTGGGAGAAGAGGGCGGCGGTATTGCGCACGCTATCGTGGGATCTCTCAAGGTGGTGGGATTGGCCGGTTTGATCGGAATTCCCATTGGAGTTTTGGGCGCCGTTTATTTGGCGGAATTTGGAAAGAACAAGATTGGATTTGTCATTCGTTATTGCGCGGACATCATCAACGGAGTTCCTTCTATCGTCATCGGGATCTTCGCCTATACGCTGGTTGTTTTGCCGATGAAGCATTTCAGCGCTTTGTCCGGTTCTATCGCATTGGCCATTATTCTTATTCCTTTGGTCTTGCGAAATACCGAGGAGTTTATTCGATTGGTTCCCATCAGCATTCGCGAAGCCGCCTTGGCTTTGGGAGTGCCCCAGTGGAAGATGATCCTTCGCGTGGTGATTCCCACCGCGTCGCGGGGTATTCTCACAGGCGCGATTTTGGCAATATCCCGCGTAGCTGGGGAAACCGCGCCGCTTATTTTCACGGCCTTTGGCAATCGATATTGGGACGATGGCTGGCTGCATCCCATCGCCTCATTGCCGCTCACGATTTACAGTTACGCCATTTCTCCTTTTGAAGATTGGCACAACCAAGCTTGGGCCGCGGCCACCATTCTCATGCTCGTGGTTCTCGTGGGAAATATCATGGCTCGATTTTTAATGAAATCTCCAACCAAGGTCGCCTCTTAATGGAGTCAACAGTGGAAAAAACAGCCAAAGTTGCGTCAAAGGAAAACAACATGCCGACCATCGATCCACTTGTCCAGAAAAAAATAACCCTCGAAGTGCGCGGTCTAATAGCCGGGTATGGGGCGGGCCCTGTCCTGAAAGGTGTTGATATCGACATCCTGGCCAATCACATCACGGCGATTATCGGTCCCTCTGGATGCGGCAAATCCACTCTGGTCCGGTGCATGAACCGGATGCATGAAGTCTATGTTGGGTCCACACAAGAAGGGGTGATCAATCTGGATGGAGAAAATATTTTTGAAATGGATACGGTGCTCCTCCGTCAGAAAGTCGGGATGGTATTTCAGCGGCCCAACCCTTTTCCAACCATGACCATTTTTCAAAATGTCGCGGCCGGCCTTGTGTTGAATGGCGTCAAAGACAAAGCCAAGCTCGCCGAAATTGTCGAATCCACTTTGAAACAAGCTGTCCTGTGGGATGAAGTGAAGGACAAGCTGACCCAGTCCGCGCTTAACTTATCCGGCGGTCAACAACAGAGGCTTTGTATTGCGCGCGCGCTGGCGGTCAAGCCGAAAGTTCTTTTATTGGACGAACCTTGTTCGGCGCTTGATCCCATCGCGACCGCCCGCATCGAAGAACTTCTTCTTG
>CAZJOE010000130.1:0-5920 GCA_964547555.1 uncultured Elusimicrobia bacterium
TATTCCGTCAAAGTCCTTGTGGATCGAGTGATTATCATGGGTGAAGCGGATAACGTTTACGAACTTAAGATTAAACCGACCGATAACGAGGAGACAAAAACATTATGAAATTTTTCTCAAGAAGGTTAATGGCAAGTCTTTATGCGCTGCAGTTGATGGTAACGCCTGTTCTGGGAGATCCCGCTTCGGATTCTCCTAGTTTGGTCGATATCCGCGCCGAAGGAGAGGACGTCGTTCTTCAAATGACGCAACTAATGCCTTATGACGCTTATTTGCTTGATTCTCCGTGGCGATTGGTTGTCGAAGTCCGGGAAACGAAGTACAGCACCGGATTTAAAATGAAAAATGTTAATTCCTCGCTCGTCAGTAGAATTCGGGGATACCAATTTAAGGAAAACCCTCTGGTGTCTCGTGTCATTATTGATCTTAAAGCCCCTGTTGATTTCAAAACCAGTGCGGAAGGAAATCAAGTTATCGTTTCTCTAAAGAAAAATGAGTTAATTGAAGCGGATACCAAGAAGAAATCTCCTATCAAAACTTCCGCGGCTCGCAAGTCAGGAGCAAAAACAGACCTATTAAGAAATCTTCCGACTGAAGTTGTCACACTAGATTTTGAAGGTGCCGACATTAAAGACGTGGTGCGGTTGATGTCCGAAACGAGCAACATCAATATGATATTTGGTCCTGAAGTTGCTGGCACGATCAGCGTTCATTTACGACAAGTGCCCTTTGATGAAGCTTTTCGAACGATTTTGAACTTAAAGGGCTTGGTGGCGAATCAAATTGGAAATAATATTATTCGTGTCACGACACCGGAATTGTTATCTAAAGAAAGATCAAAGGCCGTTACCTTCACAAAAACAATCAGCATCAATTATGTGAAAGCCGCCGATCTTCAAACGCATCTCCAGTCCGTGATTGCTTCATCGGGCCGAAAGGGAACAATCACCGTGGCTCCGGAAAGCAACAAGCTTGTTATCACGGATACTGAAGAAGGAATCGAACAGGCCGAAATTCTAATTTCGCAACTTGACCGGAGACCCAAGCAGGTCATGATTGAATCGAGAATCGTCGAAATAAACCTCAACAACGGTTTTGATATCGGCGTTCAATGGGAATACTTTAATCGAAAACTCAAACCCGGTGGCTTTGACTTCCTTGGAACGGGTGCGTTTAATTCTGAGACTGATCCAGGTTCTCGTATTTCTTGGGTTGGGAAAAACGCCGAGGACGAAGATATATTT
Organism: uncultured Elusimicrobia bacterium; assembly: GCA_964547555.1. Taxonomy (GTDB): domain Bacteria; phylum Elusimicrobiota; class Elusimicrobia; order F11; family F11; genus CAZJOE01. Next base: position 1,245 of record CAZJOE010000130.1, read on the forward strand.
ACGGGTGCCAATGGCCCAACGGAAGGAACCGGTGTAAATCTTCCCGGCCCAACCTCTTCTGCCATCACCTTCGGTTTTGTCAAAGACAATTCTATTTTGGCGGCATCCTTGGCTGCTTTGGTGACTCAAGCCAGAGCCAAAATTCTTTCTTCCCCGAAAGTTGTGACCATCAATGGGCAAGAAGCCAAGATTGAAGCGGTGCAGGATATTCCATTTAGAACGTCCACCGTTTCCGGTTCCGGTGTGGTTAGTAACTCCTTTACGACAGTGAGCGCCGGTATTATTCTGACGGTTCTTCCGACTATCAATGCTGAGAATCGGATCACCTTGAAGATTAAACCGGAATCCAGTTTCCCAACCCAAGAAAGCACGGAAGCAGGTCCCATCATCCGGACGAGAAATGCTCAAACGACGGTCATTGTTAAAGATGGCGATACATTGGTGATCGGCGGGTTGATCGATGATCAAGATACCAAAGGCGTCACCAAAGTGCCCCTCTTGGGAGATATTCCCATTATCGGAGCTTTCTTCCGCTCCAACACCACGCGAAAAGTTCGAAATGAGCTGCTTGTTTTCGTAACTCCTCGAATCATTCGCGATTAATCACTTCGCTATTTCCTATCAAACATCGGTTTCATAAACCATGAATAAATCCTTTTCCATCGTCATTCCCATTTACAATGAAGAAGGGAACGTCCAACCCTTGATTGAATCCATCCACAACGTGTGTAAAGGATTGGAGTGCGAAATTATTGCCGTCAACGATGGGTCTGTTGATCAAACGGCCCAAGAATTACAATTCCTTACCACCAAGATTCCTTCCTTACGTGTCGTGACTTTAAAGCGGAACTTCGGCCAGACCGCCGCCATGGCGGCAGGAATCGATCACGCCAAAGGTGAAATTATCATTCCCATGGATGGAGACGGTCAAAATGATCCTTCCGACATTCCTCGCTTGTTGGCTGAAATGGATAAAGGCTATGACGTTGTTTCAGGCTGGCGAAAAAACAGAAAAGACGAATTCTTAAAGAGAAAAGTCCCCTCCTATCTGGCCAACGCGCTTATTTCGAATGTGACCGGCGTACATTTGCACGACTATGGCTGCACATTAAAAGCCTACCGCCGCAGCATCATTTCAAATCTTCAAATCGCCGGTGAAATGCACCGCTTCCTTCCTGCCTGGTGCGTGTGGCAAGGGGGGAAAGTTTCGGAAATTGAAGTGACTCATCATCCTCGCATCCGGGGCAAGTCCAAGTATGGTTTGGTTAGAATTTTTAAGGTCATCATTGATCTAATGACGTTTAAGTTTTTTAGCGGATATATTTCTAAACCCAATTATTTATTTTCGGGCTCGGGAATTATTATGCTTCTCCTCAGTTTTGTGACGGGTGCTGTGGCCGTATTCGATAAAGTTGGCCTGGATCGTTTTCCTAAATACCGCCTCCCGTTACTCCTCTTGTGTGTGTTTTTTGCTCTTGTCTCTGTTTTTCTTATTTTGATGGGGCTCTTGGCCGAGCTGTTGGTCCGGCTCTACTTCCAAGTACGTTCCCAAAAACCTTACCGATTAGCGGATGAATAAATCCATTCGTATCTTCCTCGGCATTGCCATTAGCGGCATTTGCATTTGGTTGGCATTTCGCCAAATGGCTTGGGACGAATTAACGCGGGCCCTCGTAAGCGCCCAATGGAGTTGGTTCCTTCCCATCACGGTTGTTTATCTGGGCGTCCATCTTTTGAGATGCGTCCGCTGGTCATACCTCTTATCTCCCATCAAAAAAGTTAAACCTTTCGATCTGTTTCCCTTATTGATGATGGGTTTTCTTGTTAACAATGTGTTGCCGGCCAGAGCCGGGGAAGTGGCCAGAGCTTTTGCTGCATCAAAAAAAACCGGCATTCCCACAAGCACCATTCTCGGGTCGATTGCAATGGAACGCATCACCGATCTCATTGGTTTGGCGGCTGTGATGGGCATTGCCTTAACGATCATTCCGATGGATAAGCTTCCGATTAAACTAGTCGCTTTAATTTTGACGGGGGGGATAATAGGGATGGTTGTGCTGCTCGTGGTGGTAAGAAAACTTCAAAATAAAAATCCCGAGGCAAAACAAACATTTTGGACCAAGGTGGTTGAATTTATGAACAAATTGATTGATGGTTTTGCGGCCCTTCGGTCTCCGGTGACCATCGGAATCATTGCGAGTCTTTCGATTTCAATTTGGATGATAGAAGCTGCTTGTTTAATGATTGCTTCACGTGCTTTTGGTTTGGATTTGGTCTTTGCCCAATCTAACGCCCTTCTCTCTGGTATCAGCGTAGGGGTCATGATCCCTGCGGCTCCTGGCTACATCGGGACGTATGAATTTTTTGGGAAGGAAATGTTGAAGATCTTGGGTTATTTACCAGAGCAATCGCTTCCCTTCCTGCTCTCTATTCACTTTTACCAAATGCTGCTATGCTCTCTTTTAGGAATTCCGGGTCTTATTCGATTTGGAATGCCTTCAAAAACATGATCGACGCCAACATTTCACTTTATTTATTCACCTTTGTTTCAGCGCTCATCCTTAGTTTGATCCTCACTCCTGCAGCTCGCGCGGCCGCTCTTGTGTTCGACGTGATTGATCACCCTTCCAGCGCTGTTAAAACCCACAAAGAACCTGTTCCTTATCTCGGCGGTCTCGCCATCGTCATTTCATTTATTTTTTCGCTCTTGTGGATTCGCGTGTTAACTTCGTTTCCTACTGGAACTTTAAGAGCGTTACGCGGCATTTTGGCAGGCGGCGGTTTAATTTTTATTGTTGGTCTCATCGATGATGTTAAGCATGGTGGATTGGATTACCGGATAAAATTTGTCGCTCAAATTGGCGCCGCCGTACTGGTCACCTGTTTTGGCATTCATATTAAATTTATACAACCGCACTGGCTGGCACTTCTCCTCACTATTGTTTGGATTGTCGGAGTGACCAATGCTTTCAACATCATTGATATTATGGACGGTCTTTCTTCTAGCGTTGCTGGGATTGCCGCTATATTTTTTCTATTTATTTCTTTGCCGACAGAAGATATTTACGTCAATTTTACCGCCGCAGCTTTGGCAGGAGCGACGTTTGGTTTCGTCCCCTATAATCTCTCTAAAAAATGGCGTATTTTTATGGGAGATAGCGGCAGCCTTCTCTTAGGCTTTGTTTCCAGCGTTTTGGCCTTGGGAACAAATTATGGAGACACTTCAAAGTTGGGAGTTTTATCGCCTATTTTAATTTTGGCGATACCGATCTATGACACGCTTTTGGTTATGATTCTTCGAATTAGTCGGGGTCTATCCCCTTTTCTGGGTTCAAAAGACCATTTCCCGTTGAGATTGGAACGATTGGGGTGGACGAGAAAAACGATTCTCATTTCTGCTCTCGGGATGGGGAGTCTATTTGGAATCGGCGCCGCCATCGCCAGTCGGGATTCAAATGCCATCGCTTTGGGAATTTTTGCGGTATTTTTTATTTTTATCTTCGGATTCACCGTTTATATTCTTCGAGCCAAACCTGAATGAAATCACAGACGCCTCGCGTTGAAACATTGATTTTGGGGGGTGGGTTGGCGGGAATTTCAGCGGCCTACCATTTAAAAAAAAGGTCCACATTGCTGGTAGAAAAAGGAGATGAGTTGGGAGGAACAGCCCGCTCCTTTAAAGTCGGTGATTTCACTTTTGATTTTACCGGCCATCTGCTGCATCTTCATTTTCCTTACACAAAGAAATTGATTAAGCGGCTTCTGAAAAACAATTTTTTTGAATGCGTTCGCAAAGCCAAGATCTTTTCCAACCTGACCTATACCAACTTCCCTTTTCAAGCCAACACCCGAGGCCTTCCCGATCAAGTTTCTAACGATTGTGTCCTCGGTTTTCTGGACGCTTATCTTGAAAATAAAAAAACAAAGGTTGATTTTTCAAAATTAAATTTTGAAAAGTGGTGTCTTTCCATCTTCGGTCGGGGAATCTCAAAAGAATTCATGGTCCCCTACAACCAAAAACTTTATCAGGTCCCGGCCAAATCAATGACGGTGGATTGGTGCGGGGCTTTCGTCCCTCAGGTGACGCTTGAAGAAGTTATTCGGGGTGCGTTGGTTGAGCAGAAAGGAGATTTTGGATACAACACCAAATTTCTTTATCCCAAAGAAGGAGGCATCCAAGCGTTGGCGAAAGCATTGGGAAAAGGGTTAAAAAATATTTTACTTCAGACTTCAATTAAGAAATTGGATTGGAAGAATAAAGTCGCCACCCTCTCCAATGGTCGCTTGATCCGGTACAAAAATATCGTCAATTCCATTCCCTTGAAAAGTTTTTTAAATTTAATAGATTCGTTGCCACCCGCCATTAAGAAGGCTCAAAAATCACTTAAGTCTGTTGGTATCTTGTGCCTTAATATCGGAATTAAGCGCGCCCATATCTCAGATGCCTCATGGATTTATTTCCCCGAAAAACAATATCCTTTCTATCGGGTCGGATTCCCCATGAATTTTACTCCCCATGTGGTGCCAAAAGGGTGTAGTTCCATGTATGTGGAGGTTCCGTTGGACCTTGCTCGAAAGATGCCCTCTGCGGAACTGCTGCGATCAGTCAAGAAAGGGCTTATTGAGGCGAGAATTTTGAAACCCGAAGACGAATGGCTAGTGACCCAGTTTCTTCC
>CAZJOE010000131.1:0-5917 GCA_964547555.1 uncultured Elusimicrobia bacterium
GCCAGCGTTCTCGCTCAGGCCATCATCACCGAAGGGATTCGGAACATTACCGCCGGCGCCAATGCCACTTTCATTAAGCATGGCATCGACACCGCCGTTGAAGCGGTCGTGGCCTACCTCAAAAAAATATCCAAAACCGTCAACCTCGAAAAAGAAAAAGAAAAAGCCAAAGCTGAAATCATGCAGATCGCGACCGTGTCGGCCAACGACAGCACGATCGGCGGACTCATCGCTGAAGCCATTCTTAAAGTGGGAAAAGACGGCGTCATCACCGTGGAAGAAGGCAAGTCCTCTGAAACCACGATGGAAGTGGTGGAAGGCATGCAGTTTGACCGCGGCCACATCTCTCCCTACTTCGTGACCGACCCGGAAAGAATGGAAGGCATTCTCGAAAATCCTTACCTTATTATTACCGACAAGAAAGTATCCGTGATGGCCGACCTCCTGCCTCTGTTGGAGAAAATCATCCAAACCGGACGCCCGTTCCTCATCATTGCTGAAGACGTCGAAGGCGAAGCCTTGGCGACCTTGGTTGTGAACAAATTGCAAGGCCGTCTCCGCTGTGTGGCCGTTAAAGCCCCTGGCTTTGGCGATCGCCGCAAAGAGATGCTTGAAGATATCGCCGTCTTGACTGGCGGAACCGTGATCTCCGAAGAGAAAGGTCTTAAGATCGACAAAGTTGATCTGACCATGCTCGGCAGCGCCAAACGTGTGGTTGTGGACAAAGAGAACACCACCATCATCGATGGCGAAGGCAAAAAGAAAGAGATCGAAGCCCGCGTCGGACAAATTCGCAAACAAGTGGAAGACACCACTTCTGACTACGACAAAGAAAAACTTCAAGAACGCTTGGCCAAAATGCTCGGCGGAGTGGCTGTGATCAATGTCGGAGCCGCCACCGAAACCGAAATGAAGACCAAGAAGTTCAAAGTGGAAGACGCCATGCACGCAACCCGCGCCGGCGTTGAGGAAGGAATCGTCCCCGGCGGAGGAACCGCCCTTCTTAGAGCGCAGGCCGTCTTGGATGCCCTCAAAGGAGCCAACATCGACGAACAGACCGGTATCAACATCGTGAGACGCGCCCTCGAAGCGCCCATCAAACAAATCGCGGAAAACGCGGGAGTTGATGGTGCTGTTGTGGTGGAACGTATTCGCGACAACAAGAAGGCCTCTTACGGCTTCAACGCCGCCAAGGGTGAATTCGAAGACCTCGTGGAAGCCGGCATTGTGGACCCGACCAAAGTCGTCCGTTCAGCCCTTCAAAACGCGGCCTCAGTCGCCAGCCTGCTCTTGACCTCGGAAGTGCTCGTCACCGACCTTCCGGAAAAGAAGCAAAGCGGCCCAGCGATGCCCGGCGGAATGCCAGGCGGAGACTTCTAAGAAACAGTCGATAGTAAATAGGCTATAGTTTATAGATCTAGGTAGGGGCGTCCATCAATTATGGTGGACGCCCCACTGATTTATAGGGTCCTCAAATAGTAACATCCACAACTCAAATTTATGTCAGAAAATAACACGCCTACTTCGACTCCACCAGAAACGTCTGGATCGGAGCTTTCAAAAACCTACGAACCCCAATCGGTTGAATCCCGTTGGTATGACGTTTGGGAGCAAGCCGGTTACTTCAAGCCACCGGAAACGGGCAAACCTTATGTAATTGTAATTCCGCCTCCCAACGTGACGGGGTCTCTCCACATGGGGCACGCGCTTAACAGCACACTTCAGGATATCTTGACCCGTTACAAACGAATGAAAGGGTTTGCGGCGCTCTGGGTGCCTGGAACAGACCACGGGGGGATTGCTACTCAAAATGTGGTTGAGAAACTACTTAAGAAAGACGGAGTGACCCGTCAAGATCTGGGCCGGGAAGCTTTTCTAAAGAAGATGTGGGCCTGGCGGGAAGAAGCGGGGGATCAGATTTTAATTCAACTGCGGCGCATCGGGGCCAGCTTGGATTGGACCAAGACGCGCTTTACGATGGATGAAGTGTGTTCTCGCGCTGTTCGCAAAGCGTTCGTTGATCTGTTTAATAAAAAGCTGTTGTACCGTGGCAACCGCCTCGTTAATTGGTGTCCGCGTTGCAGCACGGCCCTTGCTGACATTGAAGTGGAACACATGGATACCAAGGGCCACCTTTGGCATATTCGGTATCCTCTGGTCGACCGCCGGAAAAAAGATCGCCAACCCGCCAAAAAAGCAAAAGCTCCCGCGCCAACTCCATTTGATCAGGGATACATCGTCGTCGCCACCACCCGCCCTGAAACGTTGCTCGGTGATACGGCCGTTGCGGTTAATCCCAAGGACAAGAGATACAAAGCTGTTGTGGGCAACGGAATAAAATTACCTCTCACCAATCGAGAAATTCCCATCGTCTCCGATGCGGTCGTGGACCACACTTTTGGATCCGGTGCTGTCAAAGTGACCCCAGCTCACGATCAGAATGACTTTGAAATTGCGGAACGCGCGAAGCTTCCTCATATCACTGTGATTGGATTTGATGGAAAAATGACCCCCGCAGCGGGCCCGGATTATGCCGGCTTGGACCGCTTTGACGCCCGGAAAAAAGTGGTGGAAGAACTGGAGAAACTCGGCCTTCTTGAAAAAGTTGAAGACTATAAGCTTTCCGTTTCGGTTTGTTACCGCTGCAACAGCGTGATCGAGCCTCTTGAATCCGAACAATGGTTTCTCAAAATGGCCGACATGGCGAAAGCGGGTCGGGAAGCCAACAAAAAAGGGAAGGTCAAAATCTCTCCTAAGAGTTGGGAAGGTCCTTATCAACTTTGGCTGCGAAATCTTAAAGACTGGTGCGTGTCCCGTCAGATTTGGTGGGGACATCGTATCCCTGTTTGGTATTGCCTCGTTGAAAAAGCCGGCAAAAAAGTTCGCAGCCAGTGTCCTCCGATTGCAGCCTTGGAAGATCCCACGTCCTGCCCCGCTTGCCAATCAAAAGCTTTGGAACAAGATCCTGATGTGCTGGACACGTGGTTCTCTTCCGCCCTTTGGCCTTTCTCCGTTTTCCACTGGCCCGAAGAATCCGCTGATTTAAAACGATTCTTTCCGACGGCCACGCTGGTCACCGGTCATGAAATCCTTTATCTCTGGGTGGCCCGCATGATTATGTTCGGGTTGGAATTCCAGGGGAAGGTCCCTTTCTCCCATGTGCTTATCCACGGAATCGTAAGAGACAAGCAAGGCCGGAAGATGTCCAAGTCTTTGGGCAATGTGGTGGATCCCTTGGACATCATTAAAGAATTTGGGGCGGACGCGATGCGGTTTGCGTTGGCTCAAATGGCAGCGCCGGGCCGCGACATGCAAATTTCTCGCGAGAACTTTATGAGCATGCGGAATTTTTCCAACAAAGTGTGGAACGCCACTCGTTTCGCGCTCATGCATTTGGCTGAACTCAAATCGATTCCCTCCATTGAAAAAGTCCATAAACACTTGGAGCTTTCAGACCGTTGGATTTTAAACCGATACAACGAAGTCCTTCACGACACGTCACTCGCCATGGAGAAGATGGACGTAGACGCCGCCGCGCGGGGGCTTTACGACTTTTTCTGGGGAGATCTTTGCGATTGGTATGTAGAAATGGTGAAGCCAAGAATCGACCAAGGACATCCGCTGGCCGCCCAAGTGAAACCGGAATCAAGAGAAGCCGCGCGGACCGTGTTGGCGACGGTTCTTGAAGGAACCATCCGCATGCTTCATCCCTTCATGCCTTTTATTACTGAAGAACTTTGGCAGAAGATCCCGAAGCCAGCCGACACCAAAGCCAATCACGTGATGGCATCCTATTGGCCGGAGTCAGCGGTGTCTTACAAAGACGCCAATGCCAAAAAAGAAATGGGACTCTTACAAGAGATGGTCACTAAAATCAGGACCATTCGCAGTGAAATGGGAATCCCCCCTTCACAACTGATCGATGTGGTGGTGAGATCAACTGAAGCCAACGTTGTGTCACTCTTAAAAAACCAGGAAGATATTCTTCGCTCGCTTAACAGTCGGGTGGGGAAACTGACCATTGATTCACTGGCGAAACGGCCGAAAGCCTCAGCGGCAGCGGTTGTTCCAGGCGCGGATCTTTATGTGCCTCTGGAAGGCATCATTGATTTTGCTAAAGAAAAGGCACGTCTTGAGAAAGAGTTGGGGAATATCCAGGAGGATGCCGAACGCTTGGCCAAAAAACTTTCCAATCCCGATTTCGTGACCCACGCCCCCGAAGAAGAAATCAACAAAGCCAAAGCCCGCCTGGCCGAATCCCACGACCGCATCAAAGGCCTCGAAGAAAATATTGCTGCTCTTTCCTAAAGAATATCTCTTGCAACGTTGACTCAATCTGCCTAAACTTCAAGTAAGCAGCAGATTTTAAAACCAGGCGGGTTTCATGACTCGAAAAGCGCGGCAAGATCTCCTAAAAATAAGCGACATGGCTGAAAAAGCTGATGTTCTCGTCTCTACCATCCGCTATTACACCGATATCGGACTCATCAAAGCCGCCATGACCACCGAAGGCGGTCACCGGCTTTACGAAGAAGCCTCCACCATGGACCGGTTAAATAAGATCAAGAAGATGGTGGCCAAGGGAATGACCCTTCCCGAAATCCAAACCCAGATTGATGATGCGATGACCACCAAGAAAATTTTGGTCGTTGATGATGAACCGGAAGTGGTGGAATTCATTAAAGATTTACTGGCTGCGACCATACCTCATAAATTAGAAACGGCCAGCGATGGGTTTTTGGCGGGCAAGCTGGTCCATCAATTTTCTCCCGATTTGGTCATTCTTGATTTGCTTCTTCCCGGTGTTGATGGTTTTCAAGTGTGCAAATCCATCCGGCAAGATCCCGATTCTAAAAATACGAAGATTCTGGCCGTGACCGGTTACGATTCCCCTGAGATCCGGGCCAAGATTTTGGACTCTGGCGCCGATGATTATCTCGGAAAACCCTTGGAATATCATCAGACGTTGGATAAGATAAGCAAACTGTTGGGAATAACAGTGAAGGGGGCAGCGAAAAAATAATCTTGCGATACAACACGTCCCGCCAAATTCTTTTCGACAACAAGTTCCGCTTCTGGGTTTCCTTCTCAGTTTTTATTATTTGCTCTCTTCTCCTTTCTCAAAAATCTCCACACAATCTTATCTGGGCCGCCCTTTTCTTTATGGCCTATACAGGTATTTTCGCGTTGGGCCAGATCCAAGCGAAACGCGGCACCGCCGGAGGGATTCTTCAATATATGCTTTTGACGGTGGATATCCTGGCGGTCACGGCGGCCATTTATTTAACGGGGAATTTTCATAGCCCGCTCTATATCCTCTACATTGTTATTTTCGGCGTTTCTATCTACCACCAATCTTTATCCAATTTTGTGTATGCGGTGGTTCTGTCGGCCATCTTGTATGGAGGACTTCCTTTTTTTGAAGGACAGACTGAGCAAGTTGCTCTGACGGAAGCGGCAGGTCAATTGTTGCTGATGTTTGTTTTAACCGGTGTTCTTTATTCTGTTTTGCGATTGATGCTGAAAGAGCGGCATACCAATGAGCGGTTGGTTTCCCATGTTTTAACGATGGGGAAAATAGCAGATTTGTTAAGTGGAGCTATGTCGAATTCGAGAGAGACGTTGAAAACAGTGTCACGGCTTATTGAAGAGGAAATGGGCGTCGAAGGCCTTAAGTGCCGGATTAACATTCATAAGCCCGATCAGGGATTTTTCCCTCCCAGTGGGGGGGGTGTTGGTGTTCACATTCCTTTGGCGGGGGGGGAATCAATTTTTGGAACCATGGTGGTATCGAGTGAAAAAAACGCGCCGCTTACCAATTCAGAGCAAAACTTTTTTTCATCTGTCGCGCGGTCGTTGGGTTTGTATCTTCATCGGCTGCGCATTTGGGAAGAGTTCGAACAGCACAAGGCCCAGG
>CAZJOE010000132.1:0-5898 GCA_964547555.1 uncultured Elusimicrobia bacterium
ATAAAATTCTACCCTTGGGGATTCTCGCTGGCCTTCTGTCAACACTGAGTTCTTCGATTCAAGCCGCTTCGGGCGCCTTCATGTCGAAATCGACGAATAACCAAGCGATCAATGGTGCGACGGCACTTCCTTCAATCTTTTCCAGGTTAAAAACTGATTTCCCGACGGTTAAGATTCAAGGTCTTGAAGCCTTTAAAAACTCGACTCAACGCGCTCAGGAACTCCACGATATTCTGACTCTTGTAAAAACGGAATATCCAAAGCTTTTTGCTCGCTTGCGCTTGATCGATTTCACGGCAAAAAAGAACCAACAACACAACGATTCACGAGAAGGAAGCATAACGCTTTCCGAGAATGCGGTGGATGGCTCCTCAAAATATACCTACGCCGGCTTCGAAAGCGCCATCGAGATGGCTCCCGAGAAAGCCACAAGTCATTTAGCCGAAGGCTTTCTTCATGAATTGGCCCATTTTGTGAGCGATGACATTGATAAAAAGAAACCTTCCATCCATCGCGCCTACAGAAAAATCGCCATCGCACTTCGACAACAAGTTAAGTTTTCAGAAAAATACGGGTGGTATGGACATTGGATGGCTTCATCATCCGGTTCAATTGACGAAATTTTTTCCATGCACAGAGAGTTGCTGACAGATGATATCGCCCAATTTTTATTCTCAGGGAAAACCTTGGGACAATGGTCCAAGATTCACCCTCGAGATCTCCGCAGGAATCCCAATCTTCCTAAGGAAATGGGTTGGAAATCGGTGGCCATGGATATTACCAACACTCAAACTGAACGGGCCAAAATGCTGGAAGGGATACGCGCTTGGTATAAAGCAGATGCTAAACAACCTTCAGGATTAAAAGATTCAAATCCAAAGCAGGCTCCTTCGTCAAAAGGAAAAGCCAAATTAGGTACCGATGAAGCATTTACTGGGCCAGAACCGCAGGCAAAACTCGAAGTTGATCTTAATCAACTGGCAAAAGATATTGCCGATTTAATTCAAGGTAAAGAGGTAAATCCGTCAAAAATTTTACCCCAAGCGGGACGAGTAACCGATTATTCTGGGGTGTCCGGCCTCCGAGGATTAACACCCGAAGAGCTATCCGCTCTTAAATCTCTTGTTAATCAAGAATTAGAGGGCGTTACGCTTAATTTAAATCCCGAGGAAGTTTTAGATAGAAGTTTCCAAGTGGGAGCTGCACTTAACCCCGTGGGTGCAGATATTCATAAGCTGCCTTATCTTGTCATCGCACCAGATTCAGAATCTGACAAAAATGGGTTTGAAAGTAAGCTTCAGGAAGCTCAAATGATGCGCCAACAAGGATTTACCAATGTCCAAATTGAGGTCAATCAAGCCGACAAATCAAAGGTTCCAGCCATATTTTCAGATCGTGTCATCATTAGAACTGGACAGTTAGATCCTCAAGACCTGTCAGATGGAGACTTGTTCATCCAACATGGACGAAAAACTTTAGCCACGCGAGGGAGTTCGATACTCGTCGTACCAGACGCCTTATTCAGTTCAATGATCAGCCGTACGGCTTTTGGCCAAGACATCCAGGTTGTCCGGATGTCAGACCTATTGGCAGGAACACCTCAGGTTGTTCCTCTGAGCATCATGCTAATGATCTACGAAGTAACTCAAAAGCACGCATAGAAACAAAGGCCTTAAAAGCAGGATGTTAGGGCGTTACTTAGTTGAACAGCTTCTGAAAGAAACCCTTCACGCCGCCTTGGTGCAATGGGCAAGGTTCCATGGGTTCCGTTCCCTTGATGAAGATTTCCATCGCGGGCTTGGGACAGCCGCTTCGGGTGGTCTTCCCTGAGAGGGGATCGATCTTCAAAGAAATAATTCCCGCCGGTTGTTGGAATTCCGAAGGATGGGTTCCTCGATACGCATTCACCATGACGGACGCCCAAAGAGGCATCGCATGACTGGCTCCGGCGACCGCAATTGATTTTGCTTCATCGTCACCCACCCAAGCTCCCACCAATAATTCCGGCGTATATCCGATGAACCATGCGTCTCTTCCTTCATTGGTGGTCCCGGTTTTTCCCGCGGAAGGGTAGGGCCATCCCATGAGGGGGAGGCTTTGGGCCGTTCCTTCCTTAACGACGCTTTGAAGAAGGCTCGTCATAACAAAGGCCAAGGCGGGATCAAGGACCGAATGTTTGGAAGGCCCGTTGGTTTCTAAGGATTCTCCATCCGCATCTTGCACCGCTAAAATCAAAAGGGGTGTGACGGCATATCCTTCATTATTGTAGGGCGCATAAGCGGCGGTTAACTCCAGAAGACTCACTTCGGAAACGCCCAGCGCCACGGCCAAACTTTTTTCTATGGGACTGGAAATTCCCAGCCGATTCGCGAACTTCACCACGGTTTCAGGTCCCACCTTTTGGACCAAGTCCACGGCGGCGCTGTTTAATGACATCGCCAGCGCTTGGCGCATCGTGACTTCTCCTAGATATTTTCCACCCACATTTTTAGGAAGCCATTTCCCTTTCTTTCCATCGGAGAATGTTTGAGGTTTATCGGATAAAAGGGTGGCGGGAGTCATTCCATTTTCTAAAGCCGCTCCATAAACGAAAGGCTTGAACGCGCTTCCTGGTTGACGAACCGCTTGGGTGGCTCGATTGAACTGGCTGCTTTTAAAAGACTTTCCACCCACCAAAGCTCGAACGTATCCCGTTGTGGGATCGAGGGCGACAAGCGCCGATTGATATTTCGTTTTCCGGGCGGAAGCTTGCGCGCTTTTCTGAAGCAAGGGATCCAGGGTCGTAAAAATTTTTAATCCGGTGTTGTGGATTTCCTGCTCACCATAACGAGGGAGAAGTTGACGAACAACTTCGGCAATGAAATAAGCATTGTCATCTTGACCCGACTTGGTGTCATGGAAGGCGAGAAGCCGGACCGGTTCTTTGATCGCTTCTTTGAATTCTTTTTCTGTTATGAAGCCCAGGGTTTTCATTCGCTTCAAGACAAAATCCCGGCGTTCCAGAGAGTTTTTAAGATCGCGAAAAGGGTTGTATCTGAAAGGGGAACGAATAATCCCAGCGAGCATGGCGCATTCCGATAAACTTAGATCGGAGAGCGGACTTCCAAAATAATATTGGGCGGCGGCTCTCATGCCGGCCACACTCGTCGATCCGTCTTGACCCATGTAAATGTGATTAAGATAAAGAGTAAGAATTCGCTCTTTAGAAAATCGTATCTCTAGATAAATTGCAAAAAAAACCTCGATAATTTTTCTGCGGATCGTCCGCTGAGAACTTAAGAAAAGATTCTTGGCCAATTGTTGCGTGATGGTGCTTCCACCTTGAAGGACTTTTTCCCCCGAAACATTGCTCCAGGCCGCGCGAAGGATGCCTCGAGGGCTGATGCCCCAATGGCGATAAAAGCGGGCATCTTCAACTGCCACCACGGCATCGGCGAGTCTGACCGGGATCTCTTCCCAAGTCGCGGGTTCCCGGCGAATTCTCTCAACTCCAGATAATTCGGACGCCACTTCTGGCTCTAGAGCGATTTCTTCCAATTCATTTCCGCTCTCCCCAGTGATCAACCATCCAGGAACCAGCGGCGAAAGGGAAACATTGAGCGCGGATTGATTGTAATAAGGTGTTTCAAAACCTTTTAAGTAAATGTTGATCATTCCCCGATCGATTTGATACTCGCCTGGCGTAACCGGTTCCGCCGACCGCTTCACATAATTAAGGCGTTTAAGTCTCTCAACAATGGATCCCAGGGAAAGAGGAATTTGTCCGGTTGTTTGCCGGGAGCGGATAAAGGTGGGGGAAGCGATGATTCGCGTTGAGAATTGTTCTCCCAACCCTCCGACAACAAGTTTTGAGAATTTTCTTTCGGCCACAAACACGACGCCCAAGGCCACCGTCACGAAGCCGATCGCGGTTGCTTGAAGTAGAATTTTTCTATGTCGTTTCTTTAAAAATTGTCGCATCAATTAATCTCCGAGGCATTATACTTTGATATAAATTTGTATACTTTTTTTAAATGAGACGACAATTCGTCACCCATCCCGCCTTTCAAGCCTCTTTTACTTTTTCTTTTCTTATTGGCGTGTTTTTTATTTTCCTTTTTATTGGCGGCACGTCCATCCTTTCTCTCTATCTTCTTTCCAATGATCCCCTCATCTCTGAAACTCAAAAATTCATTCTCAGAGGAAATGCCAAAGAATTTGCGGTTTACTTGGGCTATTTGACAGTTTTGACATTGCTGGTCTTAGGGTGGGTCGGGTTTTATTTATCCTACAAATTCGTCGGTCCCCTCTACCGGCTTGAATCGTGGCTGGCCGACCGGTTGGAAAAGCAAGATTCAGATCCCATCCAGCTGCGTCCCGGAGATGAAATGGAGTCCCTTTCAGATATTCTCAATCGACTTATCCAAAAGAAATTTTCTTCAAAAGGGGATTTATGATAGGCAGAGGACGGTTGATCCTTCATCCCATCCTTGTCAACAAGCGAAGCCGGTTTATTTTTCTCATCTACCTCGTGCTTTCATCTTTGGTTGGGATTCTCACGTGGTTTAAATTTGAATCGTCTTTAAAACAGGCCGGGCTTGCGCTTTATGGGGGGACCCCCGCGGGTGATTTTTTACCCTCCCTTCTTATCTCTGAATATTTTAGAGGAGCTCTTATTTTTGCGACCGCTGTTTTCGCCTCCGGATTAACGGCTCAATATGCGGTCGGGGCGGTGCGTCGAATTGAAGAGTGGTTGATGGCGCATGAACGCAATTTGATCAAGCAACCGCTTAAAGTGCGGACCGGAGATCAATATTCACGGCTGGTTGGACTGATCAACCGTCTCTGCGGTCCCTTTGAAAAAAACTGACCTCTTAATCTCACTTTCCCTCACCTTGTTTTTTGCCTTCCTTTATTTTGTGACGGCCAATCAAATTTTTTCTTTCGACGCCGTCACCAATGCGATTGCCTGTGAGTCCGGCGAAATGATCCGTTGGTTTCACCCCAATCATCCGCTTTATCCGTGCTTGGGTGTTCTTTACTACCGCATTGAGCGAATTTTTGGATATCACGGTTATGCCATCTATTCCTTGGCCCGCTTCAATTCCATGCTTGTTTCTCTTTCTTTGGGTTTGTTGTTTTTTAAATTCTTGCCTTTGCTGGGCCGGGCTCGCGCCGCGTTGTTGGCAGTTTTTTTAGGATCCTGTTATTCCGTATGGGCATATGCCGTGGATGGACGGGCGGTGGGGGCTTCTGTGTTTTTCTTATCTTTGGTGATCGCGCAAATTCTTAATATGCACAGGAAAGAGCATTTGAAAGTTGGCTCCATTATTTTTTTGGCTTTTTTCTCGCTCCTCTATACGCTGATGCACGGCATCGCTTTGTTTCATGTACTTCCGATCGGATGGTGGTTGTTTAATCGATTCCCTGAAGGAAAGAGAAATTTGTTGTTTTATTTTGGACTCTTCGCGGGAGGGATCGTGTTGGTCTATGGGACGATTTATCTTTCTGTGGTCCGACCCTTTTCACCGGACACATCCATTTTTTTATGGGCTTCCGGATACGCCGGTTATGGTGGAAAAGGGAATGTGATGGAGAGTTCTTATTGGGTTCGAGATATTTCAGTTTTGTTAAAAGGACTGTGGCAGGGGTGGTGCCATTCTTTTTGCCCCACTATCGGCACAGGTATTGGAGCGCTTTTTGCGGTGGTTTTGGTTTTTTGTCTGGGTCGGCTTAAAAATATTTCTCAACCGGAACGCTCTTTGATTGTTTTACTTTTTTCTTGGGGCGCGCTCATCATGGTTTTTCTGGCTTTTTGGTCGCCGGGGCAAGAAGGATTTCGACTCCACGTTATTTTCCCGTGGGCCGCGGCCGTTTGGTTGGTGATGAAAAAATCAAAAATATTTTCGTTGAGCACCC
>CAZJOE010000133.1:0-5887 GCA_964547555.1 uncultured Elusimicrobia bacterium
TATAAAGGTCTTCGAGAAGGGTGGATGATCGAGGCGTGGATCCCTTTCTTGCAGTGGATCTTTTTTTGGAACTCGTTTTGGAACGGTATTTCTTTGCTTTTTTCATGGGGATGTATGAAAAGTATAGCGAAGATAAGGTGTTTTTCAATTGTTTTGAATTTATTTTTCCGATAAACTGCCCTCCTTAAACATGCAATTTCCCAACCTCAATGAACGCTTGCGTAAATCTTTGCAAGAAGATGGCGCCTTCGATGATATCACCACCCGACAGTTGCCCGAATTGGGAAAGAAAAAAGTCAAAGCCATTCTTTTGGCCAAAGCCAATGGGGTTTTTTGTGGCGGTATTTTAGCCAAACCCATTTTTTCTTTGTTGGACCCATCCGCCAAGATACGACACCTCAAAAATGAAGGAGCGGTCGTTAAAAAGGGAGAAAAGTTAGCCGAAATCAGCGCTCATGTTCGGGCGGTCTTGGGAGGAGAAAGGACTTTTTTAAACCTGGCCTGCCGAATGAGCGGAATAGCGACTCTTACTTCTCACTTTGTCGCCGCAATCAAAGGAACATCCGCTAAAATATTGGATACGCGGAAAACCACCCCTCTTTGGCGGGACATCGAGAAGTATGCGGTGAAGTGTGGCGGCGGAGAAAATCATCGCATGACGCTTGCCGAGGCGGTCCTAGTAAAGGACAATCATTTAAAGTATTTGAATGACCGCCATTTGCCCCCAGCCGGCGTCTTTCAAGCAAGCCGGCTGAAGGCGGTGGAAAAAGGTAAGTTTAAATTTCTTGAAGTTGAAGCAAAGAATTATGCTGACGTTTGGGAAGGCATCAAGGCCAGGGCCGACATTGTTATGTTGGACAACATGTCGACGGAAAGACTGAAGGGGTCCATCGAATTTATCCGGGCGGCTCGGAAAGCACTTGAGTCGGAGAAACCTCTCGTGGAGGTTTCAGGAGGAGTTAGTTTGAAAAACGTGAAATTCTTGGCACAGTTGGGCGTGGACCGTATTTCCATCGGCGCGTTGACCCATTCCGCTCCCGCGCTTGATTTATCCTTGGAGGTCCTGTCATGATTTATTCAGAATTGGCTCAAGCTGTTTCCCGCTTCCCCACCGAATTTCCTTGGGTTAAAGTCGCCAAGCATTTCGATAAAGTTGAATCGACTCAAATTCGAATCACTCAATTCCTTCCCAAGGAAACCGATGGCGCTGTGGTCGTCTTATCGGAAACTCAGTCCAAGGGAACGGGGCGGCTGGGCCGTCCCTGGGCTTCCCCCGTGGGGGGAATCTGGTTTACCTTGGGGCTTCCCATTAAAGATCTAACCGTGGCTCAAGTGGCTCCTTTTTCGATGGTGGCTTCCCTTTCCGTGGCGCAGGCGCTCAAGGAAGTGAATAATCTCCAGGCAGAAATTAAATGGCCCAATGACATTCGGTATGAAAAGAAAAAAGTCGCGGGGATCCTCCTCACGACGACCGAAAAATTTAAAAACAGTTGGCTGTTGGTGGGCGTTGGGATCAATGTGAACAATGAAATTCCTCCCGAATTGGCCAAAGAGGCGACCTCGATTAAAGTCATTCGGGGTCAAAGCCAGGGGCGTTCCCGTTTGATTGAGGCCGTCCTGGCCAACCTGTGGGCCGCTTGGCAAGATTTTCACCGGACCGGATTTGGCCCTTATCACAAAGCCTATGAACAAATGCTCGTGGGCAAAGGACAGGCCACCAAGATCATGGCCGGAAAGAAGTCCATTGAAGGCACCATGGTCGGCATTGACCCTCAGGGTGGGCTTCTGTTAAAATCCGGCGCACAAACACAGACGGTCCACGCCGGTGAAATCGTAGGCTAAACCCACCGACCTTCCAGTCCAAAAGTGTCCCAATGATTTTCGTGAAAGAGTCTAATAATCAATCTATTGATCTCATACAGGCTCATGGCGGAACCCTTATTAATAGAATGGTTCCCCAGGGCGACCTTCCAGCCGCCCTTCAAAAAGCCAAATCTTACCCCCAGATTCCCCTGACCCCAACTCAATTGGCTGACATTGAGATGATCGCCATCGGTGGATTTTCACCGTTGGAAGGGTTTTTAAACGAAGAGGATTACGTTAGCGTCCAGAAAAATATGAGATTGGCCGAGGGGACCTTGTGGCCGCTTCCGATTGTTTTGCCCGTTTCTGAAGCTGTTAAAACCACTTTGAAGCCCGGTCACCCAGCCGCTCTTGTTTTTGAAGGGGAAATTCAAGCGGTCCTCCATATTGAAGATATTTATAAACAAGAACAAATTTTTGTCGGCGGAAAAATCGATGTGCTAAAGGTTCAGTCTCATTCTGATTTCTCTGCCACCAATCTGACGCCCCGCGACACCCGCCGCATTTTTAAAGACCGGAAATGGAAAACGGTGGTGGGTTTTCAAACCCGAAATCCCATTCACCGCGCGCATGAATATCTCACCAAAACGGCGCTTGAACTTGTCGATGGGCTTCTCATTCATCCGGTGGTCGGACAAACCAAGGCAGACGACATTCCGGCGGACGTCCGGATGAAGTGTTATGAAGCAGTCATTAAAAATTATTATCCGAAAGAGCGCGTGGTTCTTTCTATTAATCCATCCCAAATGTTTTACGCGGGACCGCGCGAAGCGGTGCTTCATGCGATCGTTCATCAAAATTATGGATGCACCCATTTTATCGTCGGAAGAGATCATGCCGGCGTGGGAAATAAATTCGGGCCTTATGAAGCGCAAGATCTCATTAAAAGTTTTAACCGCCGCGAGCTGGCCATTACGCCGATTTGTTTTGAGAATGCTTTTTGGTGCAAGAAAATGAATGCCATGGCAACCAATAAAACCACGAACAGCCGCGAGGATGAACGGATCAATTTGTCCGGAACTCAAGTGAGAGAAATGTTGAAAGCAGGCAAACTCCCACCGCCGGAATTTACCCGTCCGGAAGTGGCCCAAATTCTTATGGACTCCATAAGATAATGGCCCCTTTAAAGACCATCATCGGCGCCAGCCTTCTGGACCGCATCGGAAATACGCCACTTCTGCGGTTGGATCGTTTTAATCATTGGTTGGGTGATACGGGTTCTCAGATTTTTGCGAAAGCTGAATTCGCCAATCCCGGCGGATCGGTCAAAGACCGGGCGGCTCGCCACATGATTCTGGATGCCATTAAGTCTGGTGAACTCACCAAAGATAAAATTCTTTTGGATTCGTCCAGCGGAAACACCGGGATCGCCTACGCGATGATTGGCACGGCGCTCGGATACCGGGTTGAGTTGTGCATTCCTGAAAATGCGCATGTCAAAGCAAGAATCAGCGAAGCCTTTGGCGCGAGAGTTATTTTCACCGATCCCATGGAAGGTTCCGATGGAGCGATTATCAAAGCGCAAGAACTTTTGGCCCAGTATCCGGACAAGTACTACATGCCGGACCAATACAACAACCCCAATAATTGGAAAGCTCATTACGACACGACCGCGGAAGAAATTTGGAAACAAACGAACGGCACAGTGACTCATTTCGTGGCGGGAATCGGCACCTCTGGCACCCTGATGGGTACCGGCCGCCGGCTCAAAGAGCTTAATCCTAAGATTCAAATCGTTGCGGTTGAGCCCACGAGCCCCCTTCATGGTTTGGAAGGGCTGAAACATATGGACTCTTCCATTGTTCCAGGGATATACGACCCCTCCGTTCACGATCGGAAGATCAGCGTTCACACCGAAGATGCCTATGAAATGTGCTGCCGTTTGGCCCGCGAAGAAGGTGTTTTGGCGGGATTTTCCTCCGGGGCGGCGCTCCAAGGGGCGTTTGAAGTTGGATCGGAGAATAAGAACGCGGTGGTGGTCACGGTCCTCTGTGATGGGGGAGAAAGATACATCAATTCTCGTTTTTGGGAAGAAATGATAAACTACTTTGAGAAATATTGGGAAGATCGCGACCCGCTTCGAGCTCCACACGTCGGAGAGAAGTAACACCGGTGTCCCCTAAAACCTACGTTTCCATCCCGCAGCCTGTCTATCAGGATTTGGTGCAATGGGCCGATAAGGCTTATCCCCATGAAGGATGCGGGCTTTTAATCGGACGATTTAAGAAAGACGGTGGAAAAGAAGTGGTTCGATTCGCCCGTTTGACCAATGAGTTGCTTGGAAAAACCGTAACAGACGCCGCAACATTGCCAACAAATAGACAAGGCGCCGGCGCTGGAAAAACAGAATTTGTAATGAGTCCCGATGAGTTTAACCGGGAGACGCTGAAGGCGGAGAAAGAAGAGTTGGATGTAATTGGCGTGGTGCATACGCATCCCGATCATCCACCCCGGCCCAGTCAAATTGACGCTTCGCAGCCTTTTCTCGCGCAATGGTCGAACATCATTGTTTCCGTGCAAAAAGGCGCGACCAAAGAAATGAAGTCGTGGTTTCGCGAAGTGGACGACACGCCCTTTTCAGAAGAAGAAATTAGGATCGGATAAAAATGGAAAACACAAAAATAAAATTGGCTCCCGAAGTTGAAGAAGAGCTGGTTACATTTGAAAATAACATCAAGGACCTTCGCGCTGGGAAATTAGACCCCAACGAATTTAAAAAATTCCGTCTCAACAACGGTGTCTATGGAATCCGCAATGAAACGGACTTGCAGATGATCCGGATCAAATGTCCTTACGGCGTTCTTACCTCCGATCAATTGGACGTTGTCGCCGATCTCACCGAGAAATACACGCGGACCAAATTGGCCCATGTCACCACACGGCAAGCCATTCAAATTCATCACGTTCATTTGGATAACATTCCCAAGTCGCTGCGTGCCTTGGCTGAATGCGGTTTGACGTCCCGCGAAGCTTGCGGAAACACCGTCCGAAACGTGACGGCGACTCCTTATGCCGGCCTTCTTCCCGATGAAGCTTTTGATATCTCTCCCTATGCGCAAACCATTTTCGAACATTTCCTTCGTAATCCCATCGGCCAGAATCTTCCTCGGAAATTTAAAATTGCGTTTTACGGTGGCGGTAAGTTGGATATCGCCTATACCGCGATTCATGACTTGGGTTTTGTCGCCACGAAGCGTGTTGTCGACGGTAAAGAAGAAAAAGGTTTCCGTGTTTATGTCGGTGGCGGCTTGGGCGCGACGCCTCATTCGGCCATTCTTCTTGAAGAATTTACACCGCTTTCTGAATTTTTCTCAACCTCTGAAGCGATTCTCCATATCTTTGATCGTCATGGAGACCGAAAAGATAAATTCCACGCCCGTCTTAAATTCGTGGTGAGGAAGTTCGGTCCTGACGCCTTCCGCAAGATGGTTTTCGATGAGCGGATGGCCGTTCGCGCCACGCGCGCCGGTGGATGGAATTGGGTTCTCCCCGAGGAGAAAATCCAACAGCCTCCTGTGCTCAAAGAAAAGATCGACATCAGCGCCAAGCCAGACGCAGGTTTTGAACTTTGGAGAAAAACCAACGTCATTAAACAGAAACAAGATGGTTATTCCGTTGTGACGGTTGTTCTTAAACTGGGCGATTTCGATGTCCCTCAAATGCACCAGCTCGCCAACATCGCCCGCAAATTTAACGGCGGAAGTTTCCGCACCATGGTTCAGCAGAACATCGTGATTCCTTGGGTTCGCGACGAACATTTGGTCGCGCTCTATTCTGAAATCAAGAAAATTGGCCTTCACACGGCCGGTGCACTTCGCTTGTCGGACGTGACGCGTTGCCCCGGGGCGGACACCTGCCAGATCGCCGTGACCAAATCACGCGGCTTGGCTTCCGCCATTCTTGATCTTTTCAATAACGGTCTTGCTCCCGACATGGACATGGAAGACCTTTCCATCAAGATTTCTGGTTGCACGAATTCTTGTGGACAACACCACATCGGCAACATTGGTTTCTTCGGCACGTA
>CAZJOE010000134.1:0-5867 GCA_964547555.1 uncultured Elusimicrobia bacterium
CCACTCCTCCAACCAGAAGAGAAATCCCTGCAATGGCCACCAATTGAAAAAACCACCGCCTGGACCATTCCTCGGTTTCCTTAAAATATTCCCTTTGATCTTCTAACTGAATACCTGATTGTCCTCCGGCACCCAATCGAAAAAGATCGGAAATTTCGCGTTTGGCGGCATCCATTTGACCGGGCTTGGAGCGGACCTGAATGGAAGTGAAAAAATTTATTTTGAGAAGATGGATGGCCGTGTAAGGAGGAACCAGCACGTCCGCCATTTGATTCATCCGAGACAATCGATCTTCGGCTTTAAACTGTCCGACCACCAACAAGGTTCCTTCACTGAGCCGAAGATTTTGTCCAATGGGAAAATCGAATCCAAAAATTTTACGGGCCAGAGAATCAGAAATAACGCAAATACGAGAACGTGATTCTGCCTCCTCCTTATTAAAAAATCGACCGGAGACCATTTTTATGCCATACAAATCCGTGAAATGCTCGTTAACTCCGGAAATGGCCACCATTGATTTCCCCACCGTTCCCTTGCCTTCCATTTCTCCGATCGATTCTGGAAAGGCGGTAAAAACCGAAGGTAAATTCTTTATTTTTTCGATGTCCTCTAAATAAATTCTTCCAAAAGAATTCCCCGATTCGTTGTAAATCGAACGAAGGAGAAGCAAGTTTTCTTTCCCCGCCGTCAACTGGGCCATGGCATCGTCGCGAGTGCCACTCACAAGGGACACCACCAAAATAACAGAACCCGTGCCAATCACGACTCCCAGCATAGAGAAAAAGGACCGGACGGGATTGGCCAGAAGATTGGAGAACGCGGGGCGGAAAATTTCTGAAAAGTTCATGGCACCAAAACTCCATCTGACATTCGAAGAATTCGATTGGCCCGCTTGGCCACCCGAGGATCGTGGGTAATAATGACAAGCGTGGTCCCCGCCCGATTAATGGACTGGAGAAGTTCCATAATCGAGTCTCCCGTGGCCATATCAAGACTGCCCGTCGGTTCATCCGCAAAAATAATGCGTGGATTGTTAACCAAAGCGCGCGCGATGGCGGCCCGCTGGCGTTCTCCCCCCGACAACTCATGAGGCTTGTGATGGACGCGATCATCCAATCCCATATGTTCCAAAAGTTGGAGAGCTCGGCCGGGGTCATTTCCCCCCCCTTGCGCGTAGATCACCGGAAGTTGCACGTTCTGAAGAATGGTGTAGTAAGGCAGGAGGAAAAAATTCTGAAAAATAAACCCGATGGTTTTGGTTCTTAATTTGGCCAGATCTCGTTCCCCCAATTGACCCAGGTCATGCCCCCCAATTTCAATATGTCCACCGCTGGGGTTGTCCAGCGCGCCCATGATGTGGAGCAAGGTCGATTTGCCGGAACCAGAAGGGCCCATGATCGCCACTGATTCGCCTTCTTGAATGTCCATCGAAATTCCCTTCAAAATTGGAAGGACTCGCTCGCCAATTAAATAGGACTTTTGAATATCTGTGAGTCTAATGAGGGCGGTCATTTTCCATGGCTTCGGGAACGAGAATCCGTTCACCGGCCTCCAGACCTTCTGTCACAACCACTCGCGCCCCCCCGATCGAAACCACTCTTACCGGTGTTTCTTCGATCCACCCCGCCGGATGAGTTCGAAGCACATAGGGTCCCGCTTGGCCATACCGGACACCGGCGATAGGGATCACAATCGAGTCCGGCATATTTCCCGTAATAATGTCGGCGTGGCAAGTGAGGTTCGGTTTGAGGTCCAACTTTTTCGAATCAAGAATGTCGATTTTGACTTCTACCTCGGCGAACACGCCATCTTTGGCTTGAGCTCCGATCCAATTGACCCGGCCGGGCATTTGAATTCCGGCGAAGGCATCGCATTCAATGGTGGCGGACTGAGCTGGCTTCACCTGGGCTATTTTTAGTTCATCCACCAAGCCTCTTAAAATTAAATCATCCAACTTCGCCACTCGGAACAACTCTTCGTTTTCGGCAATGTCTTCCTTATCGGCGATGTAGCTTTTTATAACAACACCCTTCATGGGCGAATAAACTTTAACCCCTTTCGCTTTCTTTTTAAGAAGGGCCAACTCATCGCTCACCGTATCGACGGCCTGCTGGCTTCTCACAAAAGTTTGCTTGCTATCCTCCAGTTCACGAAGGGGCACCGCTCCTTGCTTATAGAGGCTTTTGGCCAAGCGGAAATCTTTACTGGCCTTCAAAGAATCAGTGACGGCGTTATCATGAGCCACCTGTTTTTGTTTTAGCTCAAGCCGAATGTCCTCATCTGAAATATCCATGAGAAGGTCCCCCTCACGGACCGAGTCTCCTTCCTTTACATGGATTTGAATTTTCCGCCCTTTGATGAGGGAACGGACCGAGGCTTGAACACGCGGCTCGATCTTTCCAGGGCACTGGGCGGTTATCAGCACGCTTTCCTTGACGGCTTTTACAAGATGGCCCGAGTAATATTTTCGGCGCGAGGAAAGCGCCATGTTCCACGCGGTGATCGCGATTAAAACGACGCAGAAAATAAAAATTCGAAGTTTAAAGGGGTTCATCTTCATTTGGATCACTTTCGCACCTCGTTTAAAGGCGCCCCAATCAAAAGGGCCAACCGGTCCTTGGCAGAATGCGCGGCAATAATGATGTTCAAATATTCCAGTTCCAAATCACGCAGTTGTTGTTCTGAGTCAAAAACGTCGATCAAACGGTCCCGCCCGTTTTGATAACGAACTCGGACCGCGGACACGGATTGATGGGACTGCTTTCTGGAATCTTCCAAATCGCCCAATTGCTCCTCCGTGCGTTTTAAATCCAAATCGGCATTGGTCACTTCCGTTCGGATGTTTCTTTCCAATCCCTGGAAAGCGACTTTTTCATTTTCCAGATTATTTTGAGCGGACCGAGCGCGCAGCCCCGTGATCCCGGAATCAAACAAGGGCCACGATAAACTGAGTCCTCCCGTCCAAGACTTAGTAATCGTATCCGGCGGTGTTCCAGTTCCTGCTTCTGAGCGCGACACGGAAGCCACGGCGCTGAGCGAAGGATTGTTGGCTTCCCGGGCCTCTTTAACACTGAGCTTTGCCAGTTCCAATGTTTTTTTGGCCGCAATGTAATCGGGACGGTGTTGCAAAGCGTAATCAATCAACAGATCCAAAGAAAGTGAAAAGGGCTCATAGCCGAGCTTGGTCGTAAATCGCACTTCTGATCCGATGGGGATAGATGAAAACTCCAGAGTATCGTTTATGGATTGTTGCAAAACTGTTTCGGCATTCTTAAATCGGCGGATGTCTTGCTGCAATCTCAATGTGGAACGGGTCGATTCAATACCAGCCAAGCGCCCCGCCTCCAGCAAGGCCTTCGTGATTCCATGGGCGCGGCGGGAGGATTCCAATTTTATTTTTTCAACGTCCAGTTGAGCTGTTTTTAACAAGACGTCGTAATATTTGGCCCGCGCCTCATTTTCAATGGACTGGACTTCCCGTTTGTAACTATCGGTAGCGATATCAAAAGATAATTTGGTCCTTTTCCACGACCGCCAATCGGGGTTCCCCACAAAGAGAAACAAGGGCTGAGCATAACTGGCGGAATAAGTCGGGCGCGCGTACGAATGGCCGATGACGGTGCTGTCCTCCGATCGTGACACCGATTCCGAATAATTCGCCGATAAGCGTCCGCCCGAAAGGAACAAAGGTTGGTTGAGTGCCGCCGACCCTTGCGCAGACTCCCCTCGGGTCACGGCGGAATTGACATCCGTTTTATTGCGGGACACTTCGGAGGCCACCGTCAAACTCGGAAGCGCCAGTTGCCGGAAAGAAATTTTGTAATCAAAAACAGAATTTTCATAATTGTTATAAGCGGTCATGGCCCGGTCGCTTTGATTTAAAACCAGCCGGACATAGTCGTCGATGGTAAGAAAAGTGATGGGAGGAGACCGCAGACCTTTCTCGTCCGCCAGGGCCAAACTCACCGCGATCGCCATGATCACGAAAGCCCATTGAGGTTTCATGAGAAAAAGCTCTTAACAACCGAAAAGCAAAGAATAAATCCTACCCAACCCCCGAAACACCAACTGAAAATTTGTTTGCGGGAACCCCCCAACGAATGATGAAGCGCGGCTGCCGCCAACCAAACGCCCCACATCTCAAATAAATCCAACCGCTTCAACAACGGCCCAATGTATTTGGAGGCGCCTTGCGAAGGGAAAATCAACAAGGGTCCCGCCGTAAAATCCCCCGCATTTCCACCGGCGGCCGCCACGTAGACCACGCCTAAAAAAGCCGCCAAAACGATCGGAGCAAAACCGAATGAGAGGGAACCGAACAAAACTTTAAACCGAACATGAGCTTGGCGCAGCCCCATCGCCCATTGGATAATCCAGGCTAAAAAAGCCACACTTGCCAAACTGATGAGGGGCAAAATTAAAATATTCACCACGGCGACCGGTATTTTTTTTGACTCAAGACCCTCTTGGACGCCCATAAAAACCCCAAAAAATAACAGGCACGTTAATCCCACCCACGATGACGAACCGGGCATCAGCTCGGAAAAGAACGCTCCCGGCGACAACAACAACCCCATATATTTTTTAAATTCGGCTTTAATCGACAGCGGTTTTTTCAAGGAAGCTTTTTTTCCTGAAACGGCGGGAGAGGAAGCGGCCGGAACCGGCTCTTTTTTCTTTAAAACGCTTTCCAAGGCCGTGGACAAATCCGGATGCCCCCTATAAAGGTCCATGGGAATGGGATTCTTGGCTTGGTTTTTTTTGTGAATCGACTTTAAAATATTCTCAATGCGGATGTGCAGTTCTCTTAAGTCAAACGGTTTAGCAATGTAGTCATCGGCGCCGATCTCTAGCCCCTTTACTTTGTCTTGCGATTTGGTCCGGTGGGCCGACATCATAATCACGGGAATATCCTTGGTTTCGGCAACCCGCCTCAATTCTTCAACAAAATGGATTCCGTTCCCGTCCTCCAACATGACGTCGCAAACAATGAGATCGGGGTTTAATCCACTGGCCATATGGCGCCGGGCGGCGGCCAATTCACTGGCTTCGAAAATAACGAACCCCTGATCTTCTAGATAGGCCCGTAAGACCGAACGGATATACTCTTCGTCGTCGACGATAAGGATTTTTCGGCTCATTACATGGCCTTCACAAGAATGTTTCCAATAATATTGGCGGCCTCGTCGCCTCGGTCGGCCGCGTTGGACATATGGCGGTAAATTTCCCGGTTTTTCAGAATCTCGACAACATTGTCTTTCTTAAAAAGATCGACCAACGCTTCGCGGTAACAGTGTTCCACATAATTTTCTCTTTTCTTGGCGAAAACCAATTTTTGCCGGGCTTTGTCCGGATCTTTCGCCAAGGCCCCAATCGCCGCCGCGATGGCCGAGGCCGCCTCGCACAAACCTTCTGACATAAGGACCATGTGTTTGTTGGGTTCTACTTTGAAAGCCATCATTTCCTCAACGGTGGATTTCGCGTAATCGAGGATATCGTCCACCGAACGGGAAAGAGCATAAATGTCCTCGCGGTCGATGGGGGTCACAAACGCTCGGTTTAACTCTTCCACCAAGATCCGGCGCAATTCGTCGGCTTCTTCTTCCAAGGTGAGCACCGTGGTGCCATGAAGAGGGTTGGGGTCCTTCAAATACTTCACCAGCGCTTCCATTCCTTCTTGGACTTTTTGAGCCTGATCCAAAAGAAGGTTGTAAAAATTGGCCCGTTTCCGTCTAAAAAAATTCATCGTTCCACCACCCATGAAATGGGTTTAAAAATCCCATAGGAAAAAAGAGCCACGGCCGGGAAGGTAATGAGCCAAGAAAGGACGATGTCTTTAGCGGCGGTCCACCGCACATCCCGGGGAC
>CAZJOE010000135.1:0-5858 GCA_964547555.1 uncultured Elusimicrobia bacterium
GGACCTGGAGCTCACTCAAAAAGTCTTCGATCTCTGCCGAGAAAAAAGAATCCTGCTTTGCGCGATTGATCAACCCCAATTTTGTGATGTGGTTAACATGTCAATTTACGAGCGCGGCGCTTTAAAAATTTGTATTTCAACAGACGGTGTATCGCCAGCTCTGGCCAAGAAGATTCGGCTGGGGTTGGAATCCTCATTAAAGGATGTTCCGCTGGAAGCGGTCATGGCGTCCCTGACTCACTTCCGAGAAAAGGTGGAGAAAGAAGAATCAGATCCCTCCACGCGGATGAAAAAATTGATTGATGCTGTCCAGGATGTTTCATTTGAAGCCTCCATTAAATTGCCAGTTGAGGAGTTAAAATGAAGAATTTATTTGCCGCTTTATTCATTTGTTTGTCCGTCGCGTCTGTTCATGCCGCCGATGTCGGATTGGTTTATGAAAATGAAGCAGCGGTGAAGGAAGGAAGAGTCATCATTGGCGCGGCCACTTCAGAGGGGATTTTAGTGTCGGCCAAGCTGGCTCTTACGAACAATGCCACTCTCCTCATGGGAGCTCTACAGGGAAAACTTCACAAAGCCGTTTTATTGAGACTGGACAATAAGTTGGACGTGGCCATTCTTCAACCGGGAGAGGAAGTTAAAAGTCCTGATTTGCAAAAAGCTTTTGCCGAACGCGCCGCCGCTGTGGCTGCATTCCTTCCTTCTGGAACCACAAGTGCTCCCGCCGCTCCTCTATTGTGGACGGGAGAACCTTATTCTTTACGAATCAATGGAACGGACACGGGTCCAGAGCCCCTCGAGCTGCTGGTTAAGAAAGAGAAGTCAGAGTTTGAGTTGGAAGTCGTTCGCTTAAGTACCACGGTGGTTTGGTTTATAGAAATAGAAATGACGGCCGATCCCCAACTTTCCTTCTGGAAAAAGAATAAAGAAAAAAAATATCTCAATGATATCCCGCGTCCCATTTTTAAGCATTCGTATCAAGGAATGTTTGTCCCGATGACCCAAGGAAAATCTTTTAAGGTCCCCATCGAAGTTTATTTCATCAAAGAAGAGTCTTACACGCTGAACATTAAAGTCACATCCAAGTCGGGATCCATTGAGAAGAAAGTTTCCATCCGCTTTAAACCCCAATAAAATAAGGAGCCACTCTCATGTCGCGAAAAAAAGTCACCGTTGTCGGAGCTGGAAATGTCGGAGCCACCTTGGCGCAAGCCTTGGCCCAAATGAACCTTGTGGATGTCGTTTTAATTGATATCCCTGAAACCAAAGGAATGCCCGCGGGAAAAGCATTGGACATCTTGGAAGCCTCGCCTATTTATCAATACGACAGCTTGGTGACGGGGGGAACCGAATGGTCCTTGGTGAAAGATTCCGATATTGTGGTTGTGACGGCGGGAATGCCCCGCAAGCCCGGGATGTCGCGCGACGATCTTTTGGCCATCAATGCGAAAATTGTCGGGGATGTTTCAAAAAATATCAAAGCGCAAGCTCCCAATTCTTTGGTCATTATTGTGAGTAATCCCTTGGATGCCATGTGCACCGTTGCGCAGAGAGCCACTGGTTTTCCGAGACAACGCATCATTGGGATGGCGGGCGTTTTGGATTCAGCCCGAATGCGGACGTTCATTGCTCAGGAATTAAAGGTCTCGATTGAAAACGTACACGCCTTTGTTTTGGGCGGCCATGGCGACACCATGGTGCCACTCCCTCGTTTCTCAACTGTTTCCGGTATTCCTATCACCGAACTTCTTCCCAAAGAAAGAGTAGATAGTATTATGAAGAGGACCCAGGATGGGGGAGCGGAAATCGTGAAGCTTTTGGAAAAAGGATCGGCTTATTACGCACCCGCGGCTTCGGTCTGTGAAATGATTGAAGCCATCGTACTCGACAAGAAAAAAATTCTTCCTTGCGCGGTTCTTTTGGAAGGGGAATATGGCGTGCGGGGCGTGTTCGTCGGCGTGCCCGTGAAGCTGGGCGCCCAAGGAATGGAAGAAGTGATTTCGTTGAAGTTAACGACGGAAGAAGATCAGGCCTTCAAAAAATCAGTTGCTGCTGTTCAAGAATTAATAGGAGTGTTAGACCATGCAAAAAACCCCGCTTAAGGCCTCTCTTTATAAGGCCCTCTCTGACGAAGAGATTGCCAAAAAACTAAAAGATCTTCCCGAATGGAAACGCGACGGGAAAGTCATTGTCCGGGTCGAAACCTTTCCAAATTATTTGGACGCTCTTAAATACATCAACCGGGTCGGTTTTGCCGCGGAAGAAAACGATCATCATCCGGATATCATCATGAACTTTAAACGAGTGGAAGTTCGGTATTGGACACACAAAGCGCGCGGACTCACGGATTTAGACTTCAAAATGGCCCGGAAAATAGAGGATATTTTGGCAACATTTTCTCGTTGATCGAAGGGCCTCCTTTGTGGTATAAATCCCGCCTGTTTCACACACCTGCCTGAAGATCAGCGTGGACAACCCCTTAAGCGTTGGAAGATGGATCGGTGAATTTTTTATGGAGTTTAATAACTAACTATGGCCAAACCCCCTGTGGCGGAGCGCCCTTACGAAACTATTTTTATTTGCCCGGTTGATACGCCTCAGAAAACCGTGGACACCCTTATTGAGAAGATCAAAGCGATCATCGCTCAAGAGAAGGGGACCTTCCGAAGCCTTCAAGTGTGGGGCCGTCGCCGGATGACCTATCCGATTAAACGACAGAAAGACGGGATTTATATTTATATCGATTTCAACTCGAACAACAAAGTGCCTGAATTATTGAAAACGTTGTTCCATGTCAGTGACTTCGTTCTTCGCCACATGACGGTCCTTCGTGAAGACGCGCCGGTTGTTCCTGCGGCCTCCACAGTCACCGACGCCCCCGCCGCCGAAGCTGTCGGCGCCGGCACAGCCGCTCCCTCCGCTGTCCCAACCCCTTCTGTCTCAGATTCAAAAGAAAGTCCCTCCACAAAATAAAATTAGGAGGCCTTCTATGGGCGCTATTCGGTTACATAGTCTTAATGACGTAAAGTTGGTCGGTCGTTTGACCAAAGATCCAGAACTGCGGTACACCACTCAAGGGACCCCGGTTTGCCATTTCCGTATTGCGGTGGGTAGAAAGTATAAAGACCGGACGTCTGGAGAATGGAAAGAAGAAGTGGCCTTCGTGCCCTGCAGTGTGTGGAGAGAATCCGCTGAACGTTGCGGACAACGTCTTAAGAAGGGAAGCCCGGTTTTTATCGAAGGACGGCTTAAGTCTCGCGATTGGCAGACCAAAGAAGGCCAGAAGCGCAGCGACCTTGAGTTGGACGTTCAGAAAATTCAATTTTTAGAATCGATGGGAGAAGAAGAAGGAGCCGGAGCAGCGGTCCCCGCCGCCGTTGGAGCGGCCGTCGTTTCGAGAGAAAGTTCAACTGAAGAAGCACCAGCAAATATTGATGAAGAGGTACCCTTTTAATGTCAACTGAAACACCCAGACCAAGTTCAGCGCCCTCAGGCCGGCCTCCTTACGGATCCGGCGGCGGATCTTCTTTCCGTCCGGCAGGCGGCGCAGGCCGTCCTTATAGCCCCGGCGGACGTCCGGGAATGGGTGGCCCCGGCGGCGGCAAAGGCCGTCCGATGATGCGCCAACGATTGTGTCGCGTCTGTGAAGAGCGGAAAGGCCATGTGGATTGGAAAGCCGTCAATTATTTGCGCGGTTTCATCACGGAACGGGGAAAAATTTTGGCCGGTCGTTCGAAAGGTTTGTGCGCCAAATGCCAGAGAAATTTGGCGCGCGCTATCAAGAGAGCTCGCACCATGGCTCTTCTGCCCACTTCACCAGTATAATTCGGAGGATTCACATTTATGTCGCAAGATGTCATTCTCGTTACCGATGTTCCAGGTCTCGGCCAGTTGGGCGAGCAGCACAAAGTTAAAGAAGGCTACGCTCGGAATTATTTAATCCCGAAGAAATTGGCCATCTTCGCCAACCCGAACGCCCTCAAGAAATTTGAGAAGCAGAAAGAAAAAATCGCCGTGGACCGTGAGAAACAATTGGTTTCGTCCAAATCCTTGGCTGAGAAAATTTCCAAAGTCGGTTTGGTGTTTGAACGCGTGTTGGGTCCCGGCGGACGTCTTTTCGGATCCGTCACTCCGCATGACATCGCCACCGAATTGGCCAAACAAGGCGTCAGCGTTGAAAAGAAATCTGTTTTGATGCACAGCGCCCTTAAGAACGTGGGCGACCAAATGATCCGGGTTCGTATCCATTCCAAAGTAGTTGTGGACGTTCCTGTTAAGATCGTCGGGAAAGAAACCAATAAAGGCCCCGCTTTGATGGACGAAGCACCTCAAGAAGAAGAGACTCCTTTCGGCGTCGAAGAAGACTATTAATTAATCGTAACACCCTCATGGCGGACATAGACGGAACCCCCCCACATAATGTCGAAGCAGAGATGGCGGTCTTGGGCAGCATGTTGGTTGAAAGAGACGCCGTCGTCAAAGCCACCGACGCTTTAAAGCCTGAAGATTTCTATAAAGAAATTCACCGGCTTATCTTCGAAGCCATCCTCAAGCTGCACAATTCAAATCAAGAAGCCGACGTCATCACGGTCGGTGATGCTTTAAAACTCAGTCCCACTTTTCAATCCTCGGGCGGTCCCGCGCTTCTGGTTGAACTCACCGAAAAAGTCCCGACTTCTCTTCACGTCGAACACTACGCGAAGATCGTCCATGAAAAATCTCTGTTAAGAACGCTGATTGAAAACGCCCGAAAAATTTCCCGCGACGCTCAATCAGGGAAAATGTCCGCCGACGACTTGGTGGATTCCGCCCAAGAACATTTCTTCTCGATCGGCCAACGGCAAACGCGCCGCGAATTTTTCAGCGCCGGCGACTTGATGCAAGGCGCGGTGGAATCACTCGAGCAAATGGCCAAGTCCGGCAATATGATCACCGGTATTCCAACCGGCTATGTTGAACTGGATGCGATGACATCCGGCTTTCAGCCATCTAACCTTATTATTGTTGCCGGCCGTCCTTCGATGGGAAAAACCACGCTGGTACTCAATATGGCCGAACACGCTTCCATTGATAAGAAAATTCCCGTGGTTTTTTTCTCACTGGAAATGAGCAGCCAAGAACTTTCTTTGCGTCTGCTGTGCTCCAAAGCCATGCTCAACATGGGGGAAATTCGCCGCGGTTATATGGCCCGGAAAAATTGGCCGCGCATCACGACCACGGCTTCCGAAATTGCCGAAGCGCCTCTTTATTTTGACTTCACCACGTCACCCACCATTCTTGAACTTCGCTCGGCCGCGCGGCGTTACGCTCATGACATGGAAAGAAAAGGACAGAAGTTGGGAATGATTATTATCGACTATCTTCAGTTGATGCGGGGCGACGGACGGCAAGAAAATCGTCAGCAAGAAATTTCTGATATTTCTCGCGGCCTCAAAGGCTTGGCGCGGGAACTCAATGTGCCTGTGATTGCGCTTTCTCAGTTAAATCGGAAACCGGAAGACAAAGGCCGCGAAGGAAGACCGCAGCTTTCAGACTTAAGAGAATCAGGAGCGTTGGAGCAAGACGCCGACCTCGTGATGGCGATTTACCGCGAAGAAGTGTATCGCCGGGACGATCCCGATCTCAAAGGCAAAGCCAAAATTTTCGTGCTCAAACAAAGAAACGGGCCCATCGGCGACGTCAACCTTGGCTTCTTAAACGAGTACACCCGATTTGTTAACCCTGAACCGCAGCTTGACGCAGCGCCGGTCTGATCCGGTCCCCGTCCTTTATGAACTTCTACCGTCCCACGTGGGTTGAAGTTTCCTCCGCGGCCTTCGTCGCGAACCTTCGAAAAATAAAATCCGTCGTCGGTCCCA
>CAZJOE010000136.1:0-5830 GCA_964547555.1 uncultured Elusimicrobia bacterium
ATGGGATCGGCCATATGGAGTCCCATCACGTCCCCTAGATAAAAAACGCGGGGATGAGACGCAAGCAATTCTTGTTCCGTTGATTTTCCCGGCTTTAAATAAAAATTGGTTGGATGAGGCCGAGGCAAAGCGCCCAGGCTGGTTTTGATTCCATGCCCATTCGTTTCTCGATTCGCTTTAGAACTTGTTTTTAAATCAAAGAAAAAATCCTTAAGGATTCCATTCTCAATAATTGTCATCGTCTGAGTCGGACTGCCTTCATCATCCATATGCGAACTGGTCACGCCCGAAGGAAGCAAGGGATCGTCAATCAAGTGAACGATGGAAGCCGCCGCTGGAGCGTTTAACTTGTCTTTGAAAAACGATCGGCCGGTTTGCACCGCTTCGGCTGATAACGCCGCTCCGATTAAATTGAGAAGCTGGCATCCGACCCGGGGGTGCACCAACACCGGATAAGATCCAGAAGGCAGCGCCTTCCCCCCCAGAGACCGGACTGCTTGTTGGGCCAATTCGCCAGAGATGGTTTCCAAATCTAAATCTTCTGAAAATCGCGCGCTTCTATAATCCCACGCCACTTCCAATTGATTTCCATCGGCCGAAGCCACTTCGCCTAAAAAAGTGGTCGAGCTTCCCTCGCTTTCGACTTGAAGACCCTGCGAATTCGATAAGACTGTTTTTTGGCGGGACTCTCGCAAATCCAAGCGGACGACCTTTTTAATCCGAGAATCAAAAGAAAGAATTAGTTTTTCCAAACGGTGCAGAGAGTCGACGTGATCGGGAAGAGACTTCTCAAACAATTTATCATCGACGGGAAGAGAGGGGGGATAGGATTGTTCGGCCGCCGCCAAACGGTGATGAGGATCCTTCGGAGAGTGGTCCGCGATTTCAACGGCCTTTTGAATCAAAGCCTTAATTTCCGAGGGACCGGTTTTCGTCGAGGTGACCAATCCTTGCCCTCCCGACTTTAAAACACGAACGGAAACACTTCGAGAAAAGGCCCCCTGTTGATGCTTCGTCCGCCCTTCAGCCACCGCCACCGTGCGGCTTTTCGCCTCGATCTCGGCCAGCTCGACTTGGCTCCCGCTGGGAATTTTCTCTAAGAGTCCGGTCATCGGGTCGATTCGTTTTTTTTCTCCGCAAGTTTTGCGGTTAATTTTTTGGCTGTTCTATTTGAAGGATCAAGAACCAGTAAAATCCTCACTGCTTTTTGGGTTTCTTTCCTGTCGCCCATCGCCCACAGTGAATTCACCTCCATTTCTCTCAACAGAATATTTTTTGGATCGGATTTCAAAAGGATGCGACACAAGGTCACAACACGCTGGTGCTGCCCAGCCCTCAAACTGATTTTGGCATCTTCAAAAAGTTTCTCGGCGCGCTCCGTGCTCATGGAGGACGTTTCCATCACTTTCTCAATTCCAGAAAATAGAGACACAAGGCCCAATACAAACAGAAGGAGGGCCAATCTCCGACGAGAATAGAGGACCACCTGGTCGTTAAAAATATTATCTTTTAGCCAGGTATTTATCCGGAAAATAATTCCGGTCCTAAAGAGAAGGCTCCAAGCCAAGGCGAGGGCCAAAAAACCGATGAGGATTTTTAAAATTTGCATTGAGTTTCAGAGATGATAAGAAAGAACGAGATCCCGCGACACTTAAAAATATTAATTCAACCTCCCTCACAAAACCTGTGGAATCTTCCTCCATTCGGATATATGAAAGGATCATGCGGAAAAAATTCTTCAACAACCTGGCTTGGCTCTTATTTATTTGTTTTTCCGTCTGTGAAATCTCCCGGGCCGCTTACCATCCTTATTTTCTTGTGCTCTCTGATTCGATTGATTTTACGCAGCAAATTTCACAAATGGAAAAGATGGGCGTGCACATCCGCCACATGGTGCCTCCTCGTCTTGTCGAAGTAGATCTTCCGTCTTCCCTGCAAGTTTCAAATTTGAATGGTGTTAGCGCTTCATTTTCAGGCGTGGTTCCGCTCTCTGAAATGGAACCGTTGGGACCATTGGCTGTCGCCGCTGGAATAAGATGGAACAAGGGAAAAATTTCCCAAGCCCGCACCGTTTCTCGCTCAGGGATGGGGGCGATGAGCGCTTCTGTTGTCAAAGAAAATCTTCCTCCCCCTGCCTCTCTTCAAACTGAAGTGCAGGGAAGGACCCTCTCCTGCTCATGGAAGCCGGTTCGCGGGGGCTTGGTGTATGGCGTTCAATTGGCGAGCGATCCTCAATTTTCAAATATCGTCTTACAGAACTATACCGATCGGACGATGGTGCAATTGCCGCTTCCAACCCTAGGTTCCATTTATATGAGAGTTCAAGCGGTTGACCGTCCTGATGCGAATGATTCAACCGCTGATCTCATTGGAGCTTGGTCGGACCTTAAAGAGATTTCGGTTTTGACTCCGGCCTTACCGGAAACAGGATTGGCGCTGGTTCCCACTTCTCCGGCGGAAGGAATGGAATCGACCGGCTTTAGCGTCGTTTTGGAATGGATTGAAGACGGCGCGCAGGCAACCCGTGTCCAGGTTTCCAAGTCAGCATCTTTTGATTCGACGATGATTGACGAGGTGATTCCAGGAGGCGCCTATGGAATTCCTTCTTCGGCTTTCCACGTGGGCGACATTCTTTACTGGCGCGTGCAACGATGGACATCCGTTTCAAGTCCCTGGTCAAATGCCCGCAGCTTTAAAATCGGTGCACCGCGATCTTCGATGAACGACGTTTTTATAAATCCAGAGAGCCCGCAATGAAAAAATTCTGGGGGCTCCTTCTCATCTTCGCCTTTTTCTTTCCTCAAAAATCCAGCGCCACGATTTATTCCGTCGGACTTGATAAAAATCTTTATACCAGCGACTTCATGATCGGAAGCGTTGTCGTGTCTGTTATTTTCCCCGAATCAAACGGGGTCCTTGACCCGAACATTGAAAATTGGACCGACGAAAGAAAAGCCCAAGCTCTTAGCGAAATCATGACCGGGCTTGATTGGTGGTCGCGTCAGAACACACGATCTAAATTAACGTTCACCTATGTCACCCAAACGGTGCCGACAAAATATGAACCGATCACGCGGCCTTATTACGACGAATCCCTCTGGATCCCCGAAATTATGAGTCAGTTGGGCTATGTGGGAACCCGCTGGACTTCCACCCGCAGCTATGTGAACGCCCTTCGCACTCAACACAACGCGGATTGGGGTTTCGTTATTTTCATGGTCGACAGTCTCAAAGATAATGATGGAAAATTCGCTGATGGATTTTTTGCCTACTCCTATTTGGGAGGGCCTTTCAGCGTTATGACGTACGACAACAACGGATACGGTATCGCCAATATGGATGTCGTGACGGCCCATGAAACCGGTCATATTTTTAACGCGTTGGATCAATATGCCGGCGCGAGTTCCCCCTTCGCCTATACCAATGGTTATTTTCCGACCATCAATGGGAATCACGTGTACGCCGCCACGGGCAATGATCCCGATTCAATCATGCGCGGAGGAATCCGCTGGGGTTTAGACCAATGGACCAAGCTGGCCATCGGGTGGCGTGACAACGACAACAATGGCCGCGACGATATCGTCGACCAAACGCCCCATCTCACTTTTACCCAACAAGCCCAATCCTCCGTGGACGACAGCACGGGATTTACCGGCACGGCCAAGATCAAAGTTTTAGCCCGACAAGGAAACGGGAATGGATATGGTTTTACCGTCGACAGTATCAACAAGGTTGAATACCGTCTTAAAAACCATAATTGGATCATGGCCGATCCTACGGACGGCGCTTATGACGCGGCCGAAGAAAACTTTGCCATTACCATCTCGGCCTCCCAAGCCACACTGGGCGCGCAAGCTGTCATCAGTTCGAATGATTTGGATGTGCGGGTGGTGACTTCCTTTTCAATCTATATGGGAAGCTCAGGAACGGATCCCAGCCCCTCGGGAACGCTTAATGACGCCCATCCCTATCCAAACCCGTATAAACCCAGTTCAGATCCCAATCATAGTTTTGGCGTCAACTTCACCTCCCTCACACCGAGCGCCAAGGTTCAAGTATTTACCCCGTCGGGAGAGACTATTTTTGAAGAAACATCCGACTCAACCGGAAATGCGGTGAGATGGACCTCTATTAGTACCGTTAATTCGGGTATCTATTTTTTCCTTATCACTGACGAAAATGGTCAGAAGAAAAAGGGAAAACTCGCAATTATCAAGTAGAAATCTTAATTTCACTTGAGCAGCATAATACCTATTGAATCCCACCTAGTAGCCCCATAAACTCATATCTGAGAGGTTTTTCCTTCGACAAAGTCGTTTTCTCCAGATAGCAAATTCGACCGGAAAACACCTGAAAGAATCTCTCAACTATCGTTAAGGCGTCACGGACTTGTCATCGATGACCTTTAAGCTAAGGGTATGAAGAAAGCATTGATCAACAAAATTATTCGGCAGCTCGGACTTGTAGGACTCGCAGTCTCCTCCCTTTTCCTGGGAAATGTGAGAGCCAGCGACACTTCCAGTGCACAATTTTTAAAACTCGGAGCCGGTGCTCGCT
The DNA here is from genome assembly GCA_964547555.1 of uncultured Elusimicrobia bacterium. Lineage (GTDB taxonomy): Bacteria > Elusimicrobiota > Elusimicrobia > F11 > F11 > CAZJOE01. The sequence goes on from CAZJOE010000136.1 coordinate 4,558, forward strand.
CTGCCGCCATGGCAGACGCGTTCTCTTCCGTGGCCGACGATGTGACCGCCGCCTATTGGAACCCGGCCGGTTTGGCCCAAGTTGAAAGTGCCCAAATTTCGATGATGCAAAACAGCTCCTTACTCGACACTCAATATCAATATTTCGGCGCCGCGATGCCCACCAAAAATCAAACCTTCGCCTTTTCAATTTATCGGATGGACTATGGAACAATCGATCGCTATACGGCGGGAGACGTTAAAGACGGCAGCTTTGACGCGGGGTCCTTGGCCGGCAGCTTCTCCGTCGGAAGAAAGGTCAACGATAAATTAGATTTGGGCGTTAGCCTCAAATTCATTCAAGAGTCCATTGAATCTGAAAAAGCGTCTACATTTGGAGGCGATTTAGGCCTATTGTTCCATCAGGGTGAGACCAATTTCAGCTTGGCCATCCAACATCTGGGCGCCGGACTTAAATTCGTACAAGAAAAAGGTTCCTTGCCTCGAACCATCCGCGCCGGCGTTAGCAGAACCTTACTGGATAAAACCCTTTTGGCCGCATTTGAAGTCTCTAAACCGAATGACAACGATGCCCGCCTGCATGGTGGCCTTGAGTACAAAGTAACCCCGCTCGTCATGCTGCGCGGTGGATATCAAATGACTCCCGGTAACAATCTCGATGTCGCAGGCCTGACAGGCGTTACAGCGGGCCTAGGGATCAATTTCACCAAGTTCTCAATCGATTACGGCTTCGTTCCCTTCGGTGATCTTGGCAGCACCCACCAGATTTCCTTCCTCGTTCGCTTCAATAAAAATTAATTAAATTAAGAAGTTCACTTCAGATTATCAACCCCAGAATTCATAAAAACATAAGGTTTCTAATTCACATCTATAAATAGACAGGGTTTTTGTGTGAATTCTTAGTGACACACTTGCAAATTATCACAAAACCTCCCAAACTTAAAACATGAAGTTAACAGCTGAATCCAAGTTCATATCCGCAGCGATAGTTTTTGTTTTCCTTTTCTTTCCTCGCCTCGCTATGGCTTCTTTTGAACCTCTTCCCGTGGGCGGAAGAGCAGCGGGAATGGGCGAAGCTTACACCGCTATTGTTGATGATGTTTTTTCCCTCTACTACAACCCTGCTGGTGTTCTTCAACTGGATAGACCTGAGATTGGAACCTACTACTCAAACATGTATTTGGGATTAACGGACAACTCCCGCCTCAGCCGGACGTTTGTCGGATACGCCCAACCGCTGGGGAAAATGGGCAAGAAAGGCGCCATTGGTGGAA